>CAMBYJ010000105.1 GCA_945872015.1 Chitinophaga pinensis
TATATCATTAAATCACTATTTGATAATTTCTATTATAAATAATATTCTATTTCTTTTCTCCGAATCACACATTTAGCAATTTGTTCAAATGCAAAAAACCACCACCTTAAAGAAAGATGGTGGTATGCACTCAAATCAATAATCTACTATCCGTTCCTACTAAAAGGCTTGGTTACATTGTTTATCAAGAATTAGAGTTCATTAATTTCAAACCATAAATTTAATATTGAAATTAAAAAGAATAAATAGAGTCGCATCAAACACCCTTTTGCTTTTTGATTTAATATACTAACCAACTATAAATTAAAGGATGCACACGATAATATAGATCTACATAATCTCTTAATTCGAATGTAGCGCGCTCTATCATTTCATCTTCAAATCGTCAAATTATTACCTCGACAAGATCGGTACAAGCAAATTAACTCATCAGCACATCGCGATCCCGATTCTCGGGACGCGAGCAAATTTACCTATGCGAAGCTGATTAATAATATCGAGGCGTCGGAATCACATTTTCAAATTAGCACTCCCGATAGCCATCGGGATCAAATTATTACCTCGACAAGCTCGGCACAAGCAAATTAACCTATGCGAAGCAGAGTAGCATCCATGGGATTGCTACACGCTTCTGCATATTCAAAGGCCTCCTAACGGAGAACATTAACTATAAATCCTTACTTTTGCACCACAAAATTCAATACTATGAAAGAAGTTTATATCGTATCCGCAATGCGTACTCCAATGGGAAGCTTTGGTGGTTCTCTCGCATCGTTCTCTGCTACGCAGTTAGGCGCTATCGCAATTAAAGCCGCTATCGAAAAAGCTGGCATCTCCCCTTCAGAAATTAATGAGGTTTATATGGGTAACGTCCTGCAAGCTAACGTTGGACAAGCACCCGCAACACAAGCTGCTACCTGGGCAGGAATTCCTAATACTGTTCCTAGTACTACTATCAATAAGGTTTGTGCTTCGGGAATGAAAGCCATTATGTTAGGCGCTCAAAGTATTATGTTAGGAGAAAACGATGTAGTTGTTGCTGGCGGAATGGAAAGCATGAGTCGCGTGCCGTTTTACTCTGAAAATATGCGTTGGGGAAATAAATATGGTAACGTTACAATGGTTGATGGTCTTGCAAAAGATGGTTTAACCGATGTTTATCATAACTATCCAATGGGTAACGCTGCTGAACTTTGCGCCAAAGAATGTAATATCTCTCGTGAAGAACAAGATGCTTATGCTATCGAATCATATAAGCGCTCTGCTGCTGCATGGGCTGCAGGTAAATACAACGACGAAATAGCACCAGTAGAAATTAAAGGTCGTAAAGGCGATATAGTTTTGTTTGCAGAAGATGAAGAATATAAAAGTGTAAGCTTTGATAAAATCCCAGGCTTACGTCCAGTATTTGCAAAAGATGGATCGGTAACTGCTGCTAATGCATCAACAATGAATGATGGTGCTGCTGCAGTTGTTCTAATGAGCAAGGAAAAAGCGGATGCTTTAGGAATTAAACCGCTTGCTAAAATTCGTTCTTTCGCAGATGCACAACAAGCTCCTGAATGGTTTACCACTGCTCCTTCTAAAGCTTTACCAAAGGCATTAGCAAAAGCTGGTTTATCAGTTAATGATGTTGACTTTTTCGAAATCAACGAAGCATTCTCAGTTGTTTCTTTAGCTAACAATAAAGAAATGAACTTAGATGCATCAAAAGTAAACGTTAACGGAGGTGCGGTATCGTTAGGTCACCCATTAGGAAGCTCTGGCGCTCGTATCATTGTTACCTTAGTTCACATACTAAAACATAACAACGGAAAAATTGGTGCAGCAGGAATCTGTAATGGTGGCGGTGGTGCATCAGCGTTAGTAGTTGAAGCAATGTAATTTATGGCTTACGGAATTTGTAATTTAAGTATTGTTCCTATACGACAAGAACCTGCTCACCGTAGTGAGCAGGTTTCTCAGTTGTTATTTGGCGAAACTTTTACAGTTACCGAACAGCAAAATGAATGGGTAAAAATTATTGCCAGCTACGATGATTATGAAGGATGGATTCAAAAAGCGCAGTACCTTCCACTCGAACTGACATCCTACAACGAACTTCAAAAATCGCAGCCTTATATGAGCTACGATTTAGTTCAGATTCTAATTAATCATCAACAGCTATTTTCAATTGTTTTAGGTAGTACGCTACCGTTATATCGCGCCAACTCTTGTCGTTTAGGCGATGTAGATTATACATTTGAAGGTAATGCACGTCAGCCTGAAATAAACCGAAGCACCAGCACTATTCTCGAAAACGCTTTTATGTACCTGAATGCGCCTTATTTATGGGGCGGACGTTCACCATTTGGTATCGATTGCTCTGGATTTACACAAATGGTTTTCAAGCTTTGCGGTATCAAACTAAAGCGCGATGCATTCATGCAAGCAGATCAAGGAAGCGCTGTTCACTTATTAGATGAAAGTCAGCCCGGCGACCTTGCCTTTTTTGACAATGAAGATGGGAAAATTATTCACGTAGGAATTCTGACAGCAAAAAACAGAATCATTCACTCCTCTGGGAAGGTTCGCATAGATTCCATCGACCATCACGGAATTTTCAATCAGGAAACAAAACGATATTCGCATAACCTCCGATTAATCAAACGGATTTTATAATTCTCCAGTTAAGTAATACTGCTTTACCAGTTGAGCAATGGAAACATAAGCCTTGCCGATTACATTTTCAACCTCCTCGTAACTCAACCATTTTGCCTCTGTAATTCCCTCTTCTAGCTGAGGCTTCGGAACACCATCATCGCCACAATTCATCTTATACCAATATGTAAACTTTAATACCTGCTGATCATAGTATGGATAGACGTGATAGGTAGTAAAAGGTCCTTCTTTAATTTCAAGCTTTGCCACTCCGCACTCTTCATATACTTCGCGAATAGCAGCAGTATCTTTTTCTTCGTTGGCTTCTATTTTCCCTTTCGGTAAATCCCATTTTCCATTTCTGAAAATCATTAGCAAATCGTTTTGCTCGTTCAGTACAATTCCACCAGCCGCTTCCAAAATAGTATAAAGCGAACAGAAAGTTTTCCACGAAGCATTTAAATCTGCACATTGAAAATACAGCTCCCCTACCATTTTATTTATCTCAAACGCACCAACAAGCTGCTGTATAACTGTCGCGGGCTCAGTACCATTCAGCCGTAAAATAAGGTCGCCACCCTGAATAGATCCTTTCAGATCCATAAACCGAATGAGTCGCTCGTTGATGTAAACATTGTACATATTACAGAGATTTAATGTAGCATTTTTGCTTCGTTTACCGAAAGTGCGTAGGTTTGCAAACTATGCAAAATGATACTGCCTCAAAAGTAGCCGAATTCTTGTTGCAAATCAAAGCAATTAAGCTTCAACCTGAAGAACCTTTCGTTTGGGCCTCTGGTTGGAATTCGCCCATTTACTGTGATAACCGCATCGCACTTTCTTATCCGAGAGTAAGAACTTTCATCCGTCAGGAGCTGGTAAAGCTTATTGAAGATAAGTTTGGACGCCCCGATATTATTGCTGGTGTTGCAACAGCAGCTATTGCTCAAGGTGCGCTTGTTTCAGAAGCCTTAGGACTTCCATTCGTATATGTTCGCTCATCAGCAAAAGATCATGGACGTCAGAATACCATTGAAGGCGAAGTAGCGCCAGGACAAACAGCTGTTGTGATTGAAGATTTAGTATCGACAGGTGGAAGCAGTTTAAAAGCCGTAGAGGAATTAAAAAAGAATGGGGTTATTGTGAAAGGATTAGTGTCTATTTTCTCCTACGGATTTGATACAGCATCTGAAAACTTTAAGAAAGCAGGTTGTCCTTTTTATTCGCTTTGTAACTACGAAATTTTATTAAAACAAGCGTTGGATACTGGTTACATTAAAGAAGGGGATTTGGAATTGCTTCAGGATTGGAGAAAAGATCCTGCTAATTGGAAAAAATAATTGTATGACAAGAATTGAAAGCGAAAAGGTAAGCGTTAATAAATCCTCAGCGGATGTTTTTAACTATCTGCAAAGAATGGAAAATATTGGAAACTTACTTCCTGAGCAAGTAGAAAATTTTACTTCTGATGAACAGACTTGTCGCTTTGAAATAAAAGGAATGGGCCCGATGGGTTTAAAACTTGGACCAGTGACTTCGGATTCAATTACCTACTTAAAAAATGAAAAAGCACCGTTTGATTTTTCTTTGATTGCAAACATCAACGTGAATGGTGCGAGCACTGCAGTACAATTAGTTTTTGAAGCAGACTTAAATCCTGTTTTTAAAATGATGGCCGAAAAACCACTTCAGAATTTCGTTAATCATCTGGTGAAAAAGTTTGAGTCGGTTATGAACGCTTAACCATTATTCGCGCTTGCGGATGATACACTTTTCTCGACTCTCCATCATAAAACACACTGGCACTTCCGTCTGAATTAATGCCTTCTAATCTTGCATCGACGATTTGATTGTCAATTAATAAATCAACTTGCGCTCGATGCTGATATAATTGCTGATGATACAGCTTGCTGATTAACTCATACTGCCCTGCTTTGAAATAATCGAGGTACTTTTTGATATGCTCAGCTAAACGCAAAACCTCTGTTTCGTAGTTGTAATCCTCTTCGGTAATCATCTTCAACGAAGTCGATGGAGTTTCAAAATTTTCACCTGACCAAAGCTGATTCAGATTTAATCCAACCCCAACAATGCTAACAGTTATCTTCTCCCCTTTCAGACTATTTTCAATCAGCAATCCTGCTATTTTCTTCTGACCAACCAGCAGATCGTTAGGCCATTTGATTTTTGCATTTTTAATTCCTTTTGAAGCTAAATAACTTCCAACAGCAACAGCAATAAGCATATTAAAAACAAACTGGTCGCGAACAAACACATTCTTGTGAAAAACTACAAACGAACAATAAATACCATCACCTGCCTTGCTATCCCATGTATTTCCGCGCTGACCTCTGCCCGCTGTTTGTTCACTACAGTAAACCAATGCATCTTCACTTAATCCCTCGCTAATCAATTGATGTGCGTAAGTATTTGTAGAATCCACTAAAATCAGAGGAAATAAGCGCATAAAAAGAGATGATTTTGTTTATTTTTGTACGACAAATTTAATAAACCTGAATGGCAAAAACAGCGCGCGTTGCAAAAGCAGTAAAAACTAAGACAAAAGATTTACTCAGCGAAGCAATTATTTTAGGATTGCAAGAGAAGAAAGCAAAGAATATCGTTGTTTTGAACCTTAAAGGAATCAGTGGTGCCGTAGCAGATAAGTTTATTGTTTGTCATGGCGACTCATCAACACAAGTAGAGGGTTTATACCGTTCAGTGGATGAAACTGTAGAAAAAGAAACAGGCGAAACACCTGCTCACGTCGAAGGACGCCAACATGCTCACTGGATTCTGTTAGATTATATCAATGTTGTGGTACATATTTTTCAAAATGACTACCGTGATTTCTATGGAATTGAAAGACTTTGGGCCGATGCTGAAATTGAAGAAATAAAAGATTAACTTTAAAAGTTTTTAATTGTTAAAATAAGGAAGCACCATTTCAGATAAAGAAGGGGCTAATTGAAAGAAAGAAAAAAAATTATGTCAGATCAAAAACCGAACGAGGAGAAAAAGAACAATACCCCTCCTAATTTCCCGAATAAACCAAAAGGACCAAAATTCACTTTTAACTTTTACTGGCTCTATGTTGCATTGCTAGTAGTTATTCTTGGTATCAGCATGTTTGATTTTGGAAATCATCCAAGAGAAACATCGAGAAACAAATTCTATTCATGGGTAAAAGCCGGTGATGTAGAAAAAATCAAAGTCATCAATAAAGAAGCAATTGAGGTTTATATCAAAAAGGATTCTTTATCAAAACCTGCCTTTCAAGCTGTTTCAAATAAATCGGTTGGCAAGAACGCGAACGAAGGTCCGCAATACACTTTCACAATCGGCGACCTTGGTGCTTTTGAAGAAGAATTAAGTACTTATCAAAAAGACATTCCGCAAGAAAGTAGAATAAATGTTTTTTATGAAAACAATGTTCATAGCATTGGTGATACAATTGCAACGTGGATTTTCCCAATCTCAATTATCATTCTTACCATCTACTTTATTCGTCGTATGAATTCAGGTGGCGCAGGTGGAAGTCAGATTTTTAATATTGGAAAATCGAAAGCTACCTTGTTCGATAAAGACATGCAGGTGAAAATTACGTTCAACGATGTTGCAGGTCTTGAAGAGGCGAAAGTTGAAGTGATGGAGATTGTGGACTTCTTAAAGAACCCGAAAAAATATACGCAATTAGGAGGTAAAATTCCAAGAGGTGCTTTGTTAGTGGGCCCTCCAGGAACAGGTAAAACATTATTAGCAAAAGC
>CAMBYJ010000106.1 GCA_945872015.1 Chitinophaga pinensis
TGAATATTGTTAAAAACGGGAGGATTAGTCCAATTTATAGTTTAGTTTCATGGTAATCGAGGCCGTTTTCTCGCGAGAAGATGTATTGTAAGCCCCTCCCCAGGAATAATCTTCCCCCGAATTTTGTCCAGTTATCTGAATAATTCCCATTTGAGCGGTGGTCAATTTATCGATGTTGCTCCCTGATTCTTCAGCTATTTTTTCAGCACGTTCGCGGGCATCTTTTGTTGCTTTCGAAACCAATGATAGTTTTAAATCAGCCAACTTCGTATAGTAATAACGGGGTGCCTGTGAGTTTAACTGAATACCATCGTTGATTAACTCTGTGATATTTCTCGAAACTTCTTCTACCTGATCAATTTTGCTAGAAGTAATCTGCACTGATTGCGTGAGTTTATATCCTGCGAAATCCTGCCCTACTACCTCACCGTTAGTACCGTAACGGTAGGTCACTAAATTCTCTACCGAGATAGAACTAAACACGAGTGATTTTTTATCAAGTCCTTTTGCGATTAGATACTTTTCTATGGCCGACTTATCAGCACTCAATGCAGCAGAAGCCGCTTTCATATCTAAATCCTGACGAGCGAAAGAACCTTCCCAAACGATTAAATCAGAAGTAAAATTTATTTCTCCGAGACCAGTAACTGAAATAACATTATCGGGTTTATTACGATTCATGATGGCATTACCTAAAGCAAAAGCTGCAACGATAATTGCAATAGAATAAAGAATAGAGGTAAGGTTTGATTTAAACATAGTTTTTAGAAAATTTATTTAAAGGTAGTTTATTAACCTGGGAAAATCGCAATAATTAATGAAACAACGAGGACAATTCCTAACCCAACTGCTAAAATGACTTTACCACCTTTGGATTTAATCTGATTAGTATCCATCGTATTTACTTGCTGAACTTTTCCGTCTTTTAATAACTCCACTTCATCCTGTTTTATTGTGTGGAAGTTTTTATAAGTTGCTGGATATCCCGTTACTGTTAATGTGATTTTTCTTCCTTTGATGGTCGATTCAAATCGTGGCTCGACTAATACATCAGCATTCGATTTTTTAACTGCTTCTTCTACTGCCTGATTTTTTAAATCATCATTGATACGTTTTCCACGTGCATTAATGGTAGCTGAAGTTTTTTCTTCTTTTACCTCCATATCAGCTAACACAGGTTTTTGTATTACACCTACACCGTAAATATCTGTTGTTTTAGTTGTGATAGCATGCTGTGTTGTACACGATGCAAGAAATAGAATTGATAATGCAATGACTAAATGGATGTGTTTCATGATTTTTATTTATGAATTCAAATGTATTATTTTTTCGAACTTGTAAATGACTTCCAGTTAAAGAAAATCATTTTTGTCCATAGATAAATTAATAAAGGCAGAACGATTACAACCAAAGGATTGAACTGATACCCAATTAAAAATTCGCCATGCAAACAATGTTGCACTGCGCGAGTTATGCCACACCCATAGCATGTTTTATCAAGCAATAAAACTGATAAACATAAACTCTGACCTTTATCAAAAAAAGAAGCTGGTAGTACCCACAAAATGATAGGTAATACCAGCAACACTATTAATTGAATCTTGTACTTCAAATGTTTATGGTCTTGCGCGACTAACAACAATGATAGCGTGTACTATACCAGGCAACCAACATAAAATGGTTAGTCCGAGGCTTATTAATGTTTGCTCTAGGTCCCAGTCGGTAACTAGCCCAACAGCAAGAGGAGGTAATAAAACTGCTAATACAAATAACAAAACTGTTGGAATTCCATCAGCATCGCTGCGCTTAGCTGCCTTTTTCATTTTATTGACTGCCTTTACAACTTTGATCTTGTCTTTAACCGTAAGCTTTGCTTGTGCTTTATCAGAAGCTTTTATCTCATTTACCTTTTGGTCAGTTTTGACAGTAGCAACTTCTGAAATTTTTGAAGAGTTTAAAATAATATCGTCATTCGAAGAAGCCGAAAAGGGAGATTGATCAATTGTCTTTGAATTGATTTTATCTAGGTTATCCGTCTTTGTTCTTTCAACAGCCGTATTTTTTGCATTATTCTTCCAATCGATATAATAACCTGATTGGTAATGTCTTTTTTCAAGTGTACACGAAGAAATACCAATAAATGAAATCAGTAAAAGAAATAAAAGGTGTTTATTTTTCATAATGTAAATTTTTTGCAATGATAATTATTTACGTCCGTGAATAACATGATATTTGCTCAATTTTGCGAAAATTTAATAACAACCAAAACTGAATTTCTTAACTATTGTTCTAACGTCATGAATCACCATATCCAAAAATTACAAGCGACCATTGCGCCTCACCGAGAAGCATTAATAAATCACCCTTTATATTCTTCCATTAGTTCCCTAACCGATATTCAATCTTTCATGGAACACCACGTTTTTGCGGTGTGGGATTTTATGTCGCTGTTAAAATATTTACAAATCAACTTAACCTGCACTACCTTACCTTGGATGCCAGTCGGTTCGGCAAACACCCGTTTTTTAATCAATGAAATTGTTACCGGCGAAGAAAGTGATGTGGATCAGCACGGAAACAGAACCAGTCATTTTGAATTGTATTTAAAAGCCATGAATGAAATTGGCTGCGATACAAAAACTATCTCCCATTTAATTCACAACCTTCAATCAGGAAAATCAATTGCTGAAGCGATTGCTGCATCTAATTTACCTGATGGACCACATCAATTTTTAAATCAAACGTTTGAATTCATTCAAACAAATAAACCACATGTAGTGGCTGCGGTATTTACTTTCGGAAGAGAAGATTTAATTCCGGATATGGTTTTAGAAATCATAAAAACATTAAAAGCACAGTTTCCAGATCAGCTCGAAACGTTGCATTATTACATCGAACGACATATTGAGGTAGATGGCGGACATCATTCGCATCTGGCTTTAGAAATGACGCAAGAACTTTGTGGTGAAGATGCAACCAAATGGGAAGAAGCAACAACGGCTACCATTGCTGCATTAAAATCGAGAAAGTTGTTATGGGACTCTGTATTGGAAAAAATCAGTGAGACATCTAATGGTTTAGTCATTTTATAATTTCTCTGCTAATCTGCAATTTTTTCTGAACAAGACATCATAAAACAACTTTTTAACTAAAGTAATTATCAGTTGGCTTCTTGACTTAAAAATGCTCGGTCTAAATGAATTTTTTTGAGTCCGCCATTAGGCCCTTTTATGTAGTAATGTTCCGACATGGCCGCACCCAACTTTTCGTCGAATTTTCTTTTTATCCTCGACATTTTTTCGCTTAACGAATTACTGTTATACTCGCATAGTTTTTCTAGTTGGCCCTCTATCATTTCTCTGCTATCGCTAGGACTTACCTGATTGAGAATACCTCTCAACTCTGCTTTGTAATCGCCCATTTCTGCTAAACGTATTCCTTCGGGATGATTTAAAAACAATAAATAAACGGCACGCTCTGTTGGAGACAAACCAATCTGCAGCATTCCCATTTCTGGCAAAACGATTTTTTGTGACCGACCTTTTACCATGAGCGGTGTAGGCTGCCTCAATAAATCATAACGTTCTTTAAACAATAGCTGACGGCGAATATCCTCCATCATTTCAAACGTATAACGCAATTGCATATGTGGGATATGCTTATCGCGAATGATTTTTTGACAATCAGGACAAACATCTGCCGTGCGCAGCTTTAACATTACCTCTGATTTATTCTGACAAAAATCCATGATACAACCTTTCGATTCATAATGCATGTAATTGCCCATCTCCGTAGGGTTATCAAACATCGCATGTTTTAAAAGCGTACTTGCAATATGATAACATATTGGATAACGAGGATCTCCCGAGGTAAAATGATCCCATCCATCCACATGAATAAAATAATTGCCTTTCAGATTTGGATCATAACCAACAAACCAGTTTTCATGGTTGGCATGTTCGGTTAAGAGGATAACAATATACGATTCTGTATTTTCTGAAAAATAATAATTAGTAAGTTCTTCAACATACGGCGTCTCACTAAATATCGGCGGTTCATATGATAAAGGCGGCGCATCATTAATCATTGAATCTTCTGAAACACTCTCATTCGTTTCAATAATATCTTTTGACTTTCTATACTTATTATTAATTCGAAATAAATCCCTCCATGATTTGCGCTCCTGTGTACTTTGTTTTGGCAAGTGAATAGGTCGTGAGTAGCTTATAACTTCTTTTATATCATACCTCGGATCTCCTGGTTCTACAATTTTGATTTCATCTTTAATGGTAATCTCTCTGGGTTTGTCGCTCAACTCAAAACTATAAGGTCCCACAAACTGATTTAAAAATTCATAACAACCGAAATATAATTCGTCGCTTACGCCCTTGGTTCTTATAAGATGTACTAACATATTCGTAAATTTATATAATTAATTTAATTTATGAAAGAATAATGCAGCAATACCTCCATAAAAAGATACGCTGCATCAATCCTTCCAAAAAACAGGTGTCAAATTATTTTAACACCGCTGCATTGTCCTTTCCAAAAATGAAAGGCCGGGGGTTACAAGTAACAATGGGTTAATCATCAAACTTGCACAATGCTGGAAATTCTTTTAAATGCATTTTTCATCTTTACAATTATCCAAACACATGAAAGTAAATTTGTGAAGGAATTCCTCCCATATAAACTCTGGTTACCGGACATAACCACCCACGCATGCCTGTTTCCTGCACATGATACCACCCTCCGTTTGCTTCTTCTCTTTCTAACTTTAAACAGTGTGCACCCGGAAACGGATTCGCACTGAAAATAATGGTGGATGTTTCTTTTACCGTTGGTAAATACGTACTAATAATTTCCGACATGCCCAATACAAAGGGCTCTGCAATAATACCCTTACGGTCATCATCAAATTTCCAGGTTGTTCCTTCGCGATATAAAGCCAATGACATTATCGCATTTTGTGTTGGTGGTACAATTGTGTTTTTCATAAATTGATTTTTTAATACTATTATTTAATAATGAATTGCAAACTAGAAATACACTATAAAAACAAATTATTTATTTATCGGCGGAATTGAAATATTATCATTTTCATCATCCTTTCCAAACAACTTGTTAGAACGAACTCCCATCGTCTTTTTAAGCATGTAGCCATCAAAATCATTTGACAATTCATTCATTGAGGAACACATTTGGTCTTTAGAAAACGATCTTACTTCTTCTTGTCGGATGTTTAAATTCTGTGCAATGCTCCATCCATCGATATCTGCACCTAAGAAAGAAAATGACCAGTTCCCTTTATCAGTAAGCGTTTTAATTTTATTTGCTATTTGTGCGTAGTTATAAAACTGTGACGAGTTCTCTTCGCCATCCGTAAGAATAACCATGACCACATCATCTTCTGGCGTTACCACTTCTTCTAATTTCGCAATGCGTGATCCTATCGCATCGAGCAAAGCGGTACATCCACCTGGCTGATACTGACTACGCGTTAATAATTGAATACAATTCGGAGCACTATTGGTTATGATTTCTTTTACTCCTGTATCAAACAGTGTTAGTGAAACATAAATTTTTTGCTCCGGATTTTTTGCTGCTGTTTTACGAATCGACTCAATCTGCGAGTTCAATGCATTAAGTGTTTCGATTTGCACACCTGACATGCTGCTACTTGCATCCATGATCAGTTGATAATACGTTTTTGATTTCATGTTGTGGGTTGTTTTTAAAATTAGTGAGGCAAAGATGTACCCACCACCCCGCTTTTTTTAAATTTCTGCAACCTTGCTAAAACGTAACTATCTGAAAAAGAAAACCCTGAAGTTTTTAGAACTACAGGATTTTTATAAAACTTGAATCACTGCCATCAAATAAATAACATTATCCTATAAGCAGCCTCTTCACACTTGTCTGTAGCTGTCTCTAATGATTGTAAAATTTCTTTCATCTTGATAATCTGAACTGCGTTGGTTTCCTTCTCAAACAAGTTAGCTACCGCATATTCAAAAATATCGTCTGCATTCTATCACTAAACTTTAACCCGGGTTAAGCAATAGGATTATTTATTAGAAATAATCTTAGTAAAACGATGTTTGTTTCGATTAGATATGATTGGAAATTTTCCAATTGGAGAAACTTTCTTATTTATACTTATATTTGGCGTTCAATCAAGTATCGTCTTTCAAATCCTTGTCCAATAAGGTATTGCGATATTTGTTTCGACAAACAAATAAAAATTATGACAATAAAAAGATTATTGCAGTTATTCATTTGTATCATTATCCCTCTTTTAGTT
>CAMBYJ010000107.1 GCA_945872015.1 Chitinophaga pinensis
TCTAAATCCGTCTAATTCACGCTCATCATTTTCATAAGGTGTTGCATCCACCACAAACAGGCGAATGGAAAGTCCTACTTGAGGTGCTGCCAGTCCAATACCACTACTGCGATGCATCGTATCAAACATATTTTGAATAATCTCGGTCAACTTCGGATAATCGGCTGAAATAGGTTCCGCCACTTTTCGTAAAATCGGGTCTCCGTAGGCAACGATAGGGTAAATCATAAATGGGTAATTAAGCTATTGTATTTAAATAATCCTGTAAAATAATAGTGGCACTTACTTTATCAATCAACGACTTATCTTGTCGTTTCATTTTAGGCAGTCCCATTGTTAAAACACTTTTCTCTGCAATTTTAGAAGTAAAGCGTTCATCCATGCGTACTATTTTAATGGCAGGAATTTCTTTTTTTAGTTTATTGACAAATTGGTTGGTCAGGTGCGTGGTCTCCGACATATCTCCGTTCAGTCGACGAGGATCGCCAATTACAATGCTCTCAACTTCCTCTTTAGCTAGGTAGCTTTTTAGAAAATCGACAAGTAAATGCGTTGCGATAGTATCCAACGGACCTGCTACAATTTTGAGGGGGTCTGTTACAGCCAATCCTGTTCTTTTGGTTCCATAATCAATGGCCATAATTCTTCCCATGTTGCAAAGGTAATAAGTTCTGTTCTTATTTATAACTTTGCGCCACTTTACTAATCAAGAGAAATGAAAGAATTACAAGCAATAATTGAGAATACATGGGATAACCGTGAACTGCTGCAGCAACAAGATGCACAAGATGCAGTTAAAAGTGTGGTTGCCTTATTGAACGATGGAAAAATACGCGTGGCTGAACCTATTCAGGATGGATGGCAGGTTAACGACTGGATTAAGAAAGCTGTTATCATGTATTTTCCAATTATGAAGATGGAAACAATGCAAGTAGGTCCATTTGAATTTTACGATAAAATCCCTCTTAAAAATAATTATGCAGCTCTTGGAGTTCGAGTTGTGCCTCATGCCATTGCCCGTTACGGAAGTTATCTATCTCCTGGAGTAATTATGATGCCTTCTTACGTTAACATTGGTGCTTACGTGGATGCAGGCACGATGGTAGATACATGGGCTACTGTTGGTTCATGTGCGCAGATAGGAAAGAATGTTCACCTTAGCGGTGGTGTTGGTATAGGCGGGGTGTTAGAGCCTGTTCAGGCTGCTCCTGTAATTATTGAAGATGGTTGTTTTCTTGGATCTCGATCGATAGTTGTTGAAGGGGTGCGTGTAGAGAAGGAAGCTGTACTTGGGGCCAATGTTGTGCTTACAATGTCAACAAAAATTATTGATGTGACAGGTGCATCACCAATCGAATACAAAGGAGTTGTTCCTTCTCGATCTGTCGTTATTCCTGGTTCATACACTAAACAATTTCCTGCTGGCGAATATCAAGTGCCATGCGCGCTGATTATTGGCAAACGAAAAGAAAGCACTGACCAGAAAACTTCTTTGAATGATGCATTGAGAGATTTTCAGGTAGCGGTTTAATGTTTAAAAACCTGTTGATCTTTCTTGGATTATTTTATAATTATTTAGTTAATCTGTTTCTATTTTTACAATTATGATGAAAGCAATGTTATTTATTGATGGTGGTTGGTTGTACCATGTCCGTCCTTATCTTTTAAGCTTATGCGAAGGCACCGATTTCGAATTAGATTATCGCGCATTACCTAAGTTAGTGAAAGAACAACTAGGACTCGCTGCTGATATGCAGGTTGATATGGTGCGTACCTATTACTTCGGAACAATTGCGATTAACAAACCTGGTCATGATAATTTACGCGAGCGTCAGTTTTATGAGATGCTTGCAAAGCGATGTAATTACAATACGGAAATTTACGAGTACGATTTTAAAAATAAGGAAGTGGCAGCAAGAAGAGAAAATTGCTTAGAGGTTGGACTTGCTACCACTGCATTGTCAATAGCCTATCAAAATTCATCGTTTGATGTTGCATGTATTTTGGCAGGTGATATCGATTATCAACCACTGATTAAGCAACTTCGTGCAATGGGCAAGCGTGTAGTCTTGGTAAATGTTAAAGGTAACAATGGATTTTATCCTGTTCATCCACGTTTGCTGGAAGAGAATAATCTTTTTGATTATGCGCCTATTCACCTCGATGATCATATCAATAAACTTCACTATCAACGTACGGAATCTATGCGTAAGTGCGATAGTTGTGGATGTGAAGAAGCAACAACATTTACAAGCGATTGGTTCTATTGTAAGAATTGCAGAGAAGAGTACAAGCAACTTCGTTCAAAACAACAGTTGGAAGGAGTACAATAATAGTTAGTGAAATAAGTTTACATTTTAGTAGTTAATTAGTTAATACGCCTTAAATTGAGGATTGCCTATTGTATTTTGTTTTTTCTGATTTGTTCAGTTAAAACTGTTGTTGCACAAAACACTAAATATACACCTGCTTATTTTTCTGTTGATGGTGCTCAATGGGCAGATTCATTGTTGAATACAATGTCTATCGATGAAAAAGTGGGGCAGCTTTTTATGATTAACGTTTTTTCAAATCGCGAAGCCTATTACGAGCGTGAAATAGCAGAGAAAGTGAGTAAGTATAAATTGGGAGGTATCATTTTCTTTAAAGGCACTCCATATCGTCAGGCTATACTTACAAACGACTTGCAAGCTAAATCGAGAATTCCATTAATGATTGGCATTGATGGGGAGTGGGGATTGCAAATGCGGTTAGACAGTACCGTTAGATACCCGCGACAAATGACTTTAGCGGCTTCTGGTAATCCATATTTGGCTAATGTGATGGGGAAATCAATTGCTCAAAATTGTAAACGATTGGGCATTCACATAAATTTTGCTCCGGCTGTTGATATCAATACTAATCCAGCTAATCCTATCATTTGTAATCGCTCATTTGGTGAACGTCGCGAAGAAGTAACGCAATTTGGTATGGAATACATGTTAGGTATGCAATCAGAACATGTGCTCGCTTGCGCAAAGCATTTTCCTGGACATGGTAATACCAGCACCGATTCTCATTATGAATTGCCTGTGGTTACTGCAGACTCTTTGCAATTAGATTCAGTTGAGCTTTATCCTTTTCGTCAACTGATTCGGAAAGGTGTAGCCTCCGTAATGGTAGCACATTTATATGTTCCTGCATTGGATTCAACTGGAAAGAAAGCTTGTAGTCTATCGCCTTTAGTAGTAGATAGCCTATTAAAAGGAAAAGAAGGATTTAATGGATTAGTTTTTACAGATGCCTTGAATATGAAGGGCGTTTCTGATTTTTTTGCACCTGGTGAATTGGAATTAAAAGCGTTTCAGGCAGGTAATGATATTCTATTGTATTCGGATAATATAGAGAAGGGTATAGAGCGAATTAGTCAGGCAGTGGCAGATAGTACCATTGCTGAAGCCGATTTAAATAATCGAGTTCGAAAAATTCTAATGGCAAAATATTGGGTCGGATTGAATAATTATTCACCGGTAGATCTCATTAATTTAACAGATGAATTAAACAATCCAAATTCTGAATATACTTCTTACTCCCTTTACGACAAATCGATTACACTTTTGAAAAATGATAATCACATTATTCCAATTCGTGTGCATGAGAATAAAAAGATTGCATCAATTGTATTTAATGATTCTATCAATAATGTATTTCAATGCGAATTGTTGAAATATGCAAAAGTAGATTGTTATGCTTTTCAACGTGATGTATCAGCACGTGATATAGATAAGTTAATTGCAAGTTTAAAAAACTATGATCGTGTAATTGTAAGTGTACATAATACTACTATTCATGCGCCTAAAAATTACAATTTGTCTTCAGATGTGCTAGATGCAATTGAGAAGTTAAATAGTCAGCATAATACAATTTTATGTGTTTTCGGTAATGCCTATGTGTTATCCAAGTTAAAAAAGACAAGCCATGTTAAAGTTCTTATCGAAGGATTTGAAGACACCTATTACCCAGTGAGATTAACAGCTCAAAAAATATTTGGTGCATCGGCGTTTACAGGTCATCTTTCTGTTTCTATTGCGGATAATGTTTGCATAGGAGATGGAATTAAATCTACAACCAACGATGTTTACAGCTTTACATATCCTGAAGCATTGAATATAAGTTCATCTAAGTTTGATGCAGTTGATTCTATCATTAATAATGCAATACAAAATAAAATTACTCCTGGTTGCCAGATTTTATTTGCAGTAGGAAACAAAGTAGTGTTTGATAAATCGTATGGACATTTTACTTATGATAGTACACATGCAGTTTCTAATAGTGACTTATACGATATTGCTTCAATAACCAAAGTGGCATCAACGAGTTTATGTGCCATGCATTTGTATGAAAAAAACAAACTCGATCTTGATGCAAAAGCAAGCAAGTATCTAACGGAATTAAGAAATACCAATAAGAAAGATATTACCATCCGACAATTGATGATGCATGAAGCAGGTCTGCAGCCATTCATTCCTTTCTGGCGAAATACAGAGAGAGAATATGGACTTGACTCTTGTATCTATAAGAAAGAAAAGACTGAAGGTTTTTCAAATAAAGTGGCGGACAGCTTGTATATAAGTGATAGTTACAAAGCAGAGATTTGGAAACAAATTATTGAATCAGAAGTGAAGACGCCAGGCACAATGGTATATTCTGATTTAAGCATGATTATTTTACAGAAGATTATAGAGCATATCACTGATCAGCCAATTGATGAATATGTTGCGAATCATTTTTATAAGCCAATGGGGTTATGGAAAATGCAGTTTAATCCATACGATAAAACAGATATCAATACCATTGCACCAACTGAAGATGATAAAACATTTCGCAAATGTGTAGTTCGAGGTACAGTACATGATCCTGCTGCAGCCATGATGGGTGGTGTAGCTGGCCATGCTGGACTTTTTTCTAATGCTGAATCGTTAGCGATTATTTTTAAGATGTTATTGAGTGATGGAACGTATGATGGAAAGCGTTATCTGAAAAAAGAAACTATCCAACTATTTACCGCCAAAGCTGCGCCTAATTCGACTAGTCGTAGAGGTTTAATATTCGATAAAGCAGAAATGAATAAAGAGAAATCGAGTCCGGCTGCAAAAAGTGCTTCAGAGCTTACCTTCGGACATACAGGTTTTACAGGTACATGTGTTTGGGCAGATCCAAAGAATGATTTCTTATTTGTTTTTTTATCGAACCGTGTATATCCTGATGCTGAAAATACCATGTTGGCAAAGAAGAATATCAGAACGGATATCATGGAGTTGTTTTATAAAGCGTTTACAAAATAAGCTTAAACTTTTACAGGTTTTTGTTGTTAGTACTTTTCTCACTTAATTATTTAACTTTGTTTTATGAATATAGGCATTGTTTGTTATCCAACTTTTGGTGGTAGTGGAGTGGTAGCTACCGAATTGGGCAAGGCGCTTGCAGAAAAAGGTCATCAGATACATTTTATTACTTATAGCCAGCCTGTTCGTTTAGATGGATTTAAAGAGAATGTTTTCTATCATGAAGTAACAGCAACTCCTTATGCACTTTTCGATTACATACCTTATGAGTCAGCCTTAACAAGTAAACTTGTTGATGTGGCCTTGCATGAAAAGCTAGATATACTACATGTGCATTACGCTATCCCTCATGCATCGGTGGCTTATATGGCACAACAGATTTTAAAAACACACGGATTGTATCTGCCAATTGTTACAACACTTCATGGTACAGATATAACACTTGTTGGAAAGGATTCTAGTTATGAGCCTGTAGTTACGTTTGCCATCAATCATTCCGATGGTGTAACTGCTGTTTCAGAAAGTTTGAAAAAAGATACTTATGCAAATTTTGAAATCACTAAAGAGATTGAGGTGATTCCCAATTTTATCGATTTAAAACGATTTGCCAAATCACGTAAAGATCATTTTAGAAAAGCGATAACACCTGATAATGAAAAACTGATTGTTCATACTTCTAACTTTCGAAAAGTAAAAAGGGTGCAAGATGTTGTTGAAGTTTTTGAGCGTGTGCGCGCAAAGATCCCTGCTAAACTGATTATGATTGGTGATGGTCCTGAACGACATAAAATTGAAGAGCTAACTCGTGAAAAAGGATTTTATAATGAGGTTCGCTTTTTAGGAAAACAAGAAATGGTAGAAGAGGTTTTATCAATTGCTGATTTGTTTGTGATGCCTTCTGAAACGGAAAGTTTCGGATTAGCTGCACTCGAAGCAATGGCTTGTCAGGTGCCAGTTATTTCTTCGAAT
>CAMBYJ010000108.1 GCA_945872015.1 Chitinophaga pinensis
GGCGTTTTTGTACCCAATATTTCTTTTGGGATGCCAGTTTTAGACGCCATTCAAAAACACGCCAAAAAAACCATCGACGTACACTTAATGATTGTAGATCCCGATCGCTACATTGCTACTTTTAAAAAATTAGGAGCCGATATATTAACGGTACATTACGAAGCTTGTACCCATTTGCATAGAACACTTCAAGCGATTAAAGCAGAAGGTATGAAAGCTGGCGTGGCCCTAAACCCACATACGAATGTTGACTTGTTAGAAGACGTTATTCAAGATATTGATTTGGTTTGCATCATGAGTGTTAATCCGGGTTTTGGCGGTCAATCTTTTATTGAAAATACGTATGCTAAAGTCGAAAAATTAAAAGCGTTGATCCATAAAAAAAATGCCGGAACCCTCATTGAAATCGATGGTGGTGTAACCGATAAAAATGCCCAACAATTAGTGGCTGCTGGTGCCGATGTATTGGTTGCTGGAAGCTATGTTTTTAGCGCACAAGACCCCATAGCAACCATTGCCCATTTGAAACAATTGACAAAATAATAGTAAAAAAGCCTAACAACTCGTTAGGCTTTTTTCCCTATTGGAGAAAGATGCAACTATAATGCGATGATTGAGTATGTGTCTATCAAAAATCAAAAAGTTGAACTAATGGTCATAACTAATTACTCTTGAAATTTTCCAGTTACCATTATCATTCTTCCAAATCATTAAGAATTTGAAAGTGCCAATTTCGAGTTTACCATTTTCAATGTGTTTGAATTGGTGCTTGCCAATTTCTATTGCCCCATAACCTTCTATTGGATGTACTTCTAAGCTCTCTTTAATAAGATTTCTTTTGAGGTCATAATCTCTATTAAAAATAGACTGAAAATTCGAAAACACTTTTTCAAAATCTATTAACCCCCCATTATCTTGATACCACTCGAGATCTTTTGTAAAATAGGTCTTCATCAAATCTAGATTCTTTGAATTATATGCTTCGAATAAAGAACTATCAAGATTGGCTATTTTATTAAAAAGCGCAGTTTGAGTGGTTTCAACTTTTATTTCATCTTGGATTTGTGCAAAACCGCTTGTACAAATTGTGAGAGTTAATAATAACAGGATTAGATTTTTCATATGTAAATATAATAAAAAGATATAACTAGCCTGACTGAATGATAGACAATAAAAAAAGTCCAACATTTCTGCTGGACTTTTGCTCCCTCTCTTGGGCTCGAACCAAGGACTCTCTGATAAACAGTCAGATGCTCTAAACAACTTAACTAAGTAAGAATACTCATTTATTTTTAGAATACAAATTTAACTGGATTTATATTTTATCAATATATTTATTTTGAAAAAACTTCCGAATCGTTAATAGGTACAAGCCGCTTGAATTATAATTTTTTCTTGAGATCCATATCCAGTTCCACCTAAAAATATGGATTCTATAGCAGGGTCGACACAAACACTTTGAACAACTGATTTTTGTTGGTCTCCATATCCTTCGCCTCCATAAAAAATCGATTCTACAGCAATAGGAGTACAAATGTATTGCACAATTATTTGCTGCTGATCGCCAAAGCCAATGCCTCCATAAAAAATGGATTCTACTTGAACTGGCGCACAAACGTTTTGAAACAAACTTTGCTGAGAGGATCCAAATCCTATGCCACCTGAAAACATGGTCATGGGCTTTTTAGAATTAAAAACCCCACGCATAGAAGGTAGCGCAATTTGCCCAAAAGTATTTTGCGCCAAACAAAATAATGCTACTATTATTATTTTTTTTATCACTTGAATACAATTAATACGATCTTACTCCTCTACCAGTTTGGGCTTGACCATAACTTGCATCGTTTGCATAATTTCTGGAGGAAATTTGGCTACCATTACCATTTTGAGCAGAACCACCTCTATTATGATATTGCATACTATTCCATATTAAATTTCCGCAAGTTCCATCTGCATTGATATTGCCATCACCATTTGCCGTAGTAAAAGTAGAATAATCATAACCCCAGCCTCCTACACAACGCTCATAGGTGCCGCCAGTCATATCAGCTATACCATAATAAGTTGCTCCAGCATGTACTCTATCAGTATTTGCTGTAGCGGCACTTCCAGCTCTATACATTCTGCCTGTTTGCCAATTACTTAAACCTAAAGCAAAATAGGTTTGTATATCTGTAGAACAACCCCAGTTAGCATTGGTGTATTGAAATTGTGCAATATCAGTGGTACCCCAAGCATATTCTCCACTAACTGACGCAAGTGGACCTCTACAAGCTTTTTCATATTCAAATTCTGTCATAGGTCGTAAAGCCGCCCATTCCATGTAAGTCAACCAGTGCTCTTGTCTTAATGATACAGGAAAACCTAAACCATCACAATCTTCATCATATACTCCATTATCATTAGCATCGCAGGCGTAAACGGCAGGCGTCAAACTTGTTGTTGAAATAGCTGGTGTTTTAATTTCTATTCTATAGCCCCAATTATTCATAAAAACTGTTCCGGCTGATGAGGTTGGCGGTGTTGTATTCCAGTTCATGTCTTGTTGTTTATGTAATTGTTGTTCATAACTCAAGGTGTTTAAAAACGAAACGTATTGAGCACATGTAATTTCATATTTCATACAATAAAAACGATTGTAACCATAAGGGTAGGTGCTAGGCAAAGCAACTGTAGAACCAAGTTGTTCTTGAGCTCCATATTGTTCCTTAGTTAAATTTGTAGTAGTACTAGTAATTTGTACAGCTTGGTTAGTTGCATTTCCAAATACATAATAAGAAGGTCTATTATTGTCCCCTATATAAAAATCCCCTTGCGGTACATTTACCATTTCCATAGCATAAACTCCAATATTGTCTGCGCCAACAGGGCTCGCCAATGTTATTGTTACTGTGGCTTGAGCGATATTACCAATTCCAGCAGCTGATCTTCTTACGAAAACTCCAGCATTATCTGATACTGTATCAACTTGTAGAACTGAACCGGTAACGGATTGTCCTGTTGCAGATAATTGACCATGCAGCCAAGGGCTTACAGCGCCTGTTACACAAGATTGTCTTTTAACAAAAATCCAAACTGCATCCCAGTTAGATGGCCCTGTAGTAACATACCAACTGTTATCCCATTTAATAGTAAAGGTAAGTGTGCTTCCACTGATTGTTGGTGTTCCCACCACTAAATTATTTGCCTGACTTTGAAAACTATTTGCCAAGAATAGAATGGTAATTAAAAATAATTTTTTCATTTTTGAAGGTTTAATTGAGTTATATATTATTTATTTTCTGTTTTAGTTGTTTTAATTTTATTGCATGTCACCTGCTGTAACAATAATGCCCCCACCAATATTTACAATGGTAGCTATAGCATAATTTCCAGCAGTTGCCGTATAATTATTTCTGTTTTTTAAGGTAACTCCCGATCCACCTGCTAAATTAATTTTGTTGGCATCAATACTTTTTTGTAAAACCATACAATTAAACCCAACGGGCAAATCATTATTAAAAGTAATCGTAATTTGACTTGATGGATTACAAATCAATACCTTAGCTTTGTATTGCTCTGCATTTGCATTATTGATGGTTAAATTAGCTGTTATTTCGGAACTTATTGAAGCATTTGCTGTAATTGAGCCGCTTGTGTTTACATTGGTCACTGCCGTTGTTCCATTGGTTCCATCTGCCCCCAACTGAATGGTATTACTAGATGTAACTGTGGCGCCAGATCCAATTGCTGTAGCATTAGAAATGGAGCTATTGCTCGTAACATTTGCATTAAATCCTAAATAAGTATTATTGTTACCCGTATTTACTCCCGTTCCTGCGTTTTCTCCAATTGCTGTAGTTTGGGATGTAGCGCCAGAATTTCTCATAGAATTTGTTCCAACAGCTGTATTATCCGTTCCTGAATTACCATCTAAGGTCATAAACCCTAGGGCTGTGTTATTGGCCTGAGTAGCGTTTGCACTATCTCCAATTACTGTGCTTTGGTTTCCGCCACCTTTTCCTATTCTTAATCCATTTACGAAAATATCAGAACTAAATACTTTACTTCCTGTAACTGTTTGATTTGTAGTTAAATCTACGAAAGCCCCACTGGTTGCTGTAGTTACTGCATTCGTTACAAAAGCGGTAGTGGCTAATTGTGTTGTATTTGTTCCAGGTGTAGCAGTAGGAGCTGTTGGAGTCCCTGTTAAATTTGGAGAATCTATTCTAATAACTTGTCCCGTTCCAGAAGCAGAAGCACCAGCGCTACCGCCACTAGCAAAAGTTATTAATTGACCGGATGCATCATTAATTAAATCTGCACTAGAGTTCACTGTTAAGCTAGTTACGGGACCCGCAAATTGTATTATACCGTTACCCCATCCACTTACAGTTAATGTTGTTGAATTTGTTCTTGTTAATCCGCTACCTGAAAGTAATGTGAAAGGTTGATCAAATACATAATTTGCAACCCTCCAATATCTACAATAAAGTTTCAAATTTGTTATTGGAGAAGCAAATGTCACCACCCAATCATCACCGTGAGATAATCCTCCTATATTTTGTGTAGCACTCAATGGAGCTGCAGAAAAATCGGAAGTACTCAAATCCCAATTTGATGGAGTTTGGCTTCTTGCTGATGAAATTGTAAATCCTACTCCACCTAATGTACCTGTTGTATCCGATGTCCAAATCGCTCCATTAAGTGCAGAAGAAGAGGCTGCTGGTGCATTTAATAATAAGTCTTGTATAAAAGCTGTAGTAGCAATTTGTGTTGTATTAGTAGTGTTTATTGGTGTTGGCGCAAGTGGAACACCTGTAAAAGTAGGCGAATTAATTGGCGCAGCACCTAAATTAGTTAAAGCAGCTACTGCTGTTGAAGCTCCTGTTCCTCCATTAGCAATTGCAACAACTCCCGAAACATTCGTTGCAGTACCTGCAGCTGTTAAATATGTAGTACTATCAATAGAACCATCTGCCTTTAAATATTGTGAAGAGTTACCTGTAGGTGTTTTAAATCCTGAACCTGTATAGGTACCGCTTGTATTTACATTCGTAACACTTGTATTTCCTAGTTGAACGGTGTTATCCCCAGCACCCACTGCATCATATCCTATTACCGTTTGGTTAATACTGTTATTAGCACTTGGATCAGAACCATGACCTAGAAGAGTGTTCTGTCTACCCGTTGATAATAAATCCCCTGCAAATGTTCCTAATGATGTATTAAATGAACCCGTAGTAACATTTTGTAAAGCAAAAGCTCCTATTGCAGTTCCATAGGATCCGGAAGTTCTGTTTTGTAAAGCAAAATCCCCAAATGCCTGATTATAACTTCCGCTTGTTATTGTTTCTAATGCAAAGGAACCTACTGCAGTATTATAACTACCATTCCATAATTTATTTGCATTTCTTCCTATCGAAACGCTATAACCACCAGTTGTATTAATTCCTGCATTACTACCAACAGTAACTCGATATTGTGGTATTATGTTATCTGGTGCTATATAATCAGTTCCAGCCACTGCAGCTGTCATTGGACTAGTCCCGTTTCCTTTAACTATTCCTGTAATAGTTGTAGCTCCTGTTCCTCCGTTAGCAATTGCAACAACTCCCGAAACATTCGTAGCCGTTCCATTTCTAACCTGATTGTTAACATAAGTCTTAACTGCTAATTCTGATGGAAATTTAGAGTTTGTGGCATCTGATAATGTTATATCCGAAGATTTATTAGCTGCATCTTCTTTTAATCCTAAAGCAGTTGTAGTAGCCGCCGCGTTTGCCGCTACTGTTGCTTGAAGTGCTGTAGTAGATGCATTTACAGTTGAAATATTGGTATCTACATAGGTTTTTACTGCATTTTGTGTTGGAAATAACACATTGCTGGTTCCTAATGTTGTGGTAGTTGATTTATTCGCAGCATCTTCTTTTAACCCTAAAGCAGTTGTAGCAGCCGCCGCGTTTGAAGTTACTGTATTTCCAAGTGTAGTAATAGCTGCTGTATTTGAGGCATTTACGGTTGTAATATTGGTATCCACATAGGTTTTTACTGCATTTTGTGTTGGAAATAACACATTGCTGGTTCCTAATGTTGTGGTTGTTGATTTATTTGCCGTATTTTCTTTGGTTGCTAATGCTGCCGTGGTTGCTGTAGCATTTGCAGCTACTGTAGCTTGAAGCGCTGCTATTGCCGCTGTGCTTTCTGAATTTACAGCATATAAAGCAAATGGAACAGACGTAAATGGTTGATTACTAATTTCAGTATAGTAGGCACAAACTCCTGTAGCACTTAAATCTACTTTTAAATTTTT
>CAMBYJ010000109.1 GCA_945872015.1 Chitinophaga pinensis
CAGGAGCATCAGCAGCAACATGTAATGTTTCGATTGGCTATCAAGTTAACGGATCATCAGTTTCATTTTCTCCGGTACAAGCAACAAGCAATATAGTTGCTTACAACTGGTGGTTTGGAAACGGCACAACATCTACGCAAAGCAATCCTTTTTATACTTACCCCAATGCAGGAACGTACACTGTTTCGTTAGTTGCTCAATTCGCAAATGGTTGCGTTGATACTGTTAACACTACAGTTACAATTGCTAACACTTCTACTTGTAATGCACAATTTACGTATACTCAATCAGGAGGAGGTAATGTTAACTTCATAAATCAATCTACTCCTGTAGGAAATAGCTCAACACCTTGGATTTCTTACTACTGGTCGTATGGTGATGGTTCAACATATTGGGGAGGAAATAATTCACATACTTATACAAGTAACGGAACCTATCAAGCATGTGTTTGGGTGATTGATTCTTCAACAGGATGTTCAGATTCATATTGCATGAATATTATTATTATGAATATCAATCCTTCTACTTGTAATGCACAGTTTTCGGTAGCTTCAAACAACAATGGCCTAGTAACATTTAATAATCAAAGTACAGGTGGTACAAGCGGACTAACGTCTTACTACTGGTCGTTTGGAAATGGAAATACTCTTTATACCTATAGCAATCAGCTAACAACTGCACAATACACTGTAACGGGCCAATATCAGGTATGTTTAACAATGATTGATTCTGCTAATGGATGTTCGGATTCATATTGCACTTCAGTAGGTGTACAAGTTGCTCAAGGATGTAATGCATCGTTCTCTACTTATGACTCTTCGGGAACATATTATTTCTCGCCAGCTGCAGGTAATGCAGCAACGTATTCGTGGGACTTTGGTGATGGAACAACATCAACAAGCGCTTATACAACACATCAGTATAATTCATTTGGAATCTATAGTGTTTGCTTAACTGTTCAAATGAATGGAGCAACTTGTACTTCATGCGATACGATTTTATATTTTGGTTCTTCTCCTTGCAATGCTGATTTCTTTGCTTACGTTGATACTAATGCTACAGGAATAGTTTATTTCTCGAATAACTCTACTGGAAACTTTACAAATGCGTACTGGAGCTTTGGTGATGGAAATTCATCGACTTTATTCAACCCAGTTCATACTTATTCGCAACAAGGAACATATACTGCATGCCTGACAGTTTATAATAATTCAGGTTGTCAAGCTTCGTATTGCGATACAATTATTGTTGGAAATCCTTCTGGTCCTTGTACTCCTGTTTTCTATGCCTTCCCTGATTCAACTATCGGAAATGGTATTGTTAACTTCGGATTGATTAATAACTGTGATACTAGTGGTTGGTCATATACTTGGGATTTTGGTGATGGTACAACAGCGGCAGGTTTATATCCTGTTCATGTTTACCAAACACCAGGAACATTCTATGTTTGTGTTGATGCAGTAGATGCTAACGGAAACGTATTAACGTGGTGCGATAGCGTAAGCAGTAATCGTATAGGTTCTGTTGGATTAAACGAAATCAGTAAGAATACATTAATCGCATTCCCTAATCCTGCTAACGACCAAGTAACAATTAGAAATATCGGAGTTAATCAATCAGTAGAAATTTATAGCATCGAGGGTAAATTAATTTACACGGCTATTAGCTCAACAGTTGATTTACAGATTAACACCGCAACATGGAATACTGGACTTTATATCGTTCGTGTTAACGAAGGAAATACTAGTAAAGTAGGAAAAATTTCGGTACAACATTAAACGCATTGACCGGAAATAGATCCTAATCTGAACAATTGGGATTAAAAGCCCCGAGGTGAATCTCGGGGCTTTTTTATTTTACTATTTTTATATCCTCTTTTGAAAGGCCCTCATGAAAATTTCCGTTGCGGTTATAACATTTAATGAAGAACGAAACATTGAACGATGCCTTAAAAGCGTTATATCACTGGCAGATGAAATCGTGGTGGTTGATTCGTTATCTTCGGATAATACCGTAGCAATCGCGCAAGCAAATGGCGCAAAAGTGATTCATCAAAAATTTCTTGGTTATATCGAGCAAAAGAATTTTGCAATTGATCAATGCTCACATGATTGGGTGCTTTCGTTAGATGCTGATGAATGTTTGTCGGATGTTTTGCAAAAGGAAATACTTCAACTTAAAAATAATCATTCGCAACCCGATGGCTATATCATGCCTCGCTTGTCGCGTTACTGCGGACAATGGATAAAACACGGCGCCTGGTATCCTGATAAAAAAGTTCGTTTGTTCAATCGTACCATTGCAAAGTGGGGAGGAATTAATCCGCATGATAAAATATTTTTTACGAATGAGCATCCGAGTATAATACAGCTGAATGGCGATATTCTTCATTATACCATCAACACAAAAGAAGAACATCAACAACAAGCAAAGCGATTTTCAGAAATCACTGCAAAGGAGTTATTTAATCAAAAGAAAAAAACCAACGCACTGAAAATTTATTTTAAACCGGTTGTGCGTTTTATCCGTGATTATTTTATTAAAGCTGGATTTTTAGATGGTAAAGCAGGACTTCAAATCGCTATCATCTCTGCACATCATGTTTACCTGCGTGAACATAAATTGAAAGAACTAATTCAATCGGCCCAATGAGAATATTGCATCTATCAACTCCTACGGGATGGCGTGGAGGAGAGCAACAAGTGGCGCATCTCATTAATGGATTGTCGGGTGAAGTAGAACAACAATTCCTGATTACGCCTTTTGAAAGTGAGTTGCAAAAACGAATGGAGGATGCTATTACCTGCATTGGTTATCAACGAAAAGGGTCTATCAGTTTTTCACTCGCGCGATTAATCAAATATACCTGCGAAGAACATAAAATTGATATCATTCATGCTCACGATTCGCATGCGCATACAGCAGCGTTTCTTGCAGCGGTATTATTCGGAAACAAAACAACGATTGTTCTTAGCAGAAGAGTTGATTTTAAAGTCTCTGGTAATTTATTTTCAAAATGGAAATACAATCATCCGAAGATAAAAAGCATCATTGCTGTTTCAGAAGCCATAAAAAATATTTTACTGCCTGTTATTCGTGAGAAAGAAAAAATAAAAGTGGTGTATGATGGTATCGATTTAAGTCGTTATGATGTTACAGTTAATAAACAAGAATTAAAAGCGCAATGTAATCTTCCATCTGATAAACTACTAATCGGAAATTTATCTGCCCTCGCTGATCATAAAGATTACCCAACATTTATTCGCACCGCTAATGAATTGTTGAAACGCCATAACAACATTCATTTTGTAGTAGCTGGTGATGGTCCGCTTCGCGAAGAAATTATAAACAGCGTTAAGGCGATGGGGTTAGAACAACATATTACCTATTTAGGATTCCGAAAAGATGTACCACAAATTTTAAAAATGCTGGATGTATTTCTGATGACATCTAAAACAGAAGGACTTGGCTCTGTATTACTCGAAGCATTTGCCTGCGGAATACCTGTTGTATCAACCAATGCAGGAGGAATACCTGAGATTGTGAAGCATCATCAAACAGGACTCATAGCACCTGTTGGTGATGAAAAAGCATTGGCTAATCAGGTAGACCAACTATTATCGAATGTTGAATTAAAAAACAGTTTGGTAAAAAATGCAACTGAGTTTGTAAAACACTTTTCAATAAAAGCAACTGCCTTACAAACAAAAGCAGTTTATCAATCGTTGTTAGAAAAATGATGACGGTCGCGCTGAAGCAAAAACTAGAAGTTTTACCGAACGATCCTGGCGTGTATCAATACTACAATGCCGAGGGAAATTTACTTTATATTGGGAAAGCGAAAAGTTTACGAAAGCGTGTAAGCAGTTATTTTAATAAAGTACACGATAACCATAAAACGAATGTATTGGTAAAACAGATTGCCGATATCAAATACATTGTTGTAGAAACAGAATACGATGCCTTGTTATTAGAGAACAACCTGATAAAAAAACATCAACCGAAATATAACATCTTGCTAAAAGATGATAAGACGTATCCGTGGATTGCCATTCGTCATGAAGACTTTCCGAGAGTGATGGTAACTCGTAAGCCGGTGAAGGATGGCTCTGTTTATTTTGGTCCGTATGCATCAGGTACCATGATGTACACGCTTTTAGATTTGATAAAAGAGTTGTTTAAACTTCGTACTTGTAATCTGGTGTTAAGTCAGACGAATATTGAAAAGCACAAATTCCGTTTATGCCTCGAACATCATATTGGAAATTGTAAAGGTCCTTGTGAAGGATTACAAACTAAGGAAGATTACGAGGAGAGCATTACTGCGATTAAAAGTATTCTCAAAGGAAACATTAACTCTGTGATTGATCACTTAGAACAGCAAATGTTAATGCACGCGACAAAATATGAATTTGAGCAAGCGCAGAGTTATAAAGAAAAGATTGATGCCCTTGAAAAATACAAAGGTAGGAGTGTAGTGGTGAGTCCTACAATACATCACGTAGATGTATTTTCTATTATCGATGATGAACAATCGGCCTTTATCAATTATCTACGAATTATAAGTGGTGCTATTATACAATCGCATACGGTGGAGTTGCGCAGAAAGCTGGATGAAAGCAAAGAAGAATTGTTGTTATTAGCGATTGCGGAAATGCGTGACCGTTACCAAAGCGAATCGAAGGAAATCATTTTACCCATCGATATTGAAATTGATATTCCTGGTGTGTTGGTAACAGTGCCTAAGATTGGCGATAAAAAACATTTGCTTGATTTATCGGAGAAGAATGCACGTTACTTCCGTAAGGACCGACTAGAGCAAGCCGATAAATTAAATCCGGAGCATCGCATTGAACGCTTGATGGAAACGATGAAGAAAGATTTACGTTTGCCGGCAAAGCCTTATCATATCGAGTGTTTTGATAACTCGAACTTTCAAGGGGATTATGCGGTATCGGCCATGAGCGTTTTCAAAAACGGTCGTCCTGCAAAAAGCGACTACCGACATTTCAATATTAAAACGGTGGTGGGTCCTGATGATTTTGCCTCGATGGAGGAAGTCATTTACAGACGCTACAAGCGACTTTTAGAAGAAGAAAAAGAATTACCACAGTTGATAGTGATTGATGGTGGTAAAGGGCAGTTAGGTGCAGCATTAAACAGTTTAGAAAAATTAGATTTACGCGGAAAGATTAGCATTATTGGAATAGCGAAGAAGTTGGAGGAGATTTACTATCCCGGTGATCCCTTACCGTTATACCTGGATAAGAAAGGCGAGACCTTAAAGATTATTCAGCAGCTGCGCGACGAGGTCCATCGCTTTGGAATTACGCATCACCGCAACAAGCGCAGCAAAGGGGTTATTAAAACGGAGTTATCCGAAATTAAGGGCATCGGCGACAAGATAGCGGAGAAGCTATTGATAGAATTTAAATCCGTTAAGCGCATCAAAGAAGCCACAGCCGAAGAGCTCACCGCCCTCATTGGCAAAGCCAAATCTGATTTGGTGATGGAGTGGTTTAAGAGGGAGGGGTGAGGTGTTTTGATTAAGAGTGAATAATAACTATTTTCGAAATAATATCTTTATAAATAAGTAAGACCATCAAATGAAGCAAGTAGAAGTTGTTGCTGCAATAATTCAGCATAACGATAAAATATTATGTGTTCAAAGAGGGGAGAATAAACTTTCTTACATTTCAAAAAAGTATGAGTTTCCAGGAGGTAAAATTGAACAAGGGGAATCAAAGGAAGAAACAATTAAAAGGGAGATAAGAGAAGAGTTAAACATGGAGATTTCTGTCATCAATGAATTTATAACAGTAAATCATCAATATCCAGATTTTAATTTAACGATGCATAGTTTTATTTGTCACTGCGATAGTACTGAATTAACATTAACTGAGCACATAGATTACAAATGGCTTTCAAGAGGTGAAATGGAAGAATTAGATTGGGCCGCTGCTGATATTCCGATTGTAAATAAATTAGTAAAAGCATGAAACAAGGAATTTACGAAGAACTAGTTACGCAAGTTGTAAATCAAGAAATTGATAAACTTGACAAGAACATTTTTTATATTAACAAGAGTGTTTTAGATAAGGAGGAGGCATCCACTGTATTATCAAAACACTTGTCACAGGCAATCAAGAACGCTCTTAATTATGTTAGAGGTGAAAATCAATTAGAACTTCAAATCGAAATTGCCAACAAAATCATTTTACTTTTAAAAGAAGAATTAAAAAAAGAGGAATTTAATAACGATTTAATCGCGATA
>CAMBYJ010000110.1 GCA_945872015.1 Chitinophaga pinensis
AATAGCAGCTTCAGAGCCCCCAGAAATAATCATTTCTGCTTTCCCCCAGGAGATGTAATTAAATGCCTCAATAATTGCCGTATTGGAAGTAGCACATGCTGAAACCGGACAAAAATTAACACCTCTTAAACCATATTTAATGGAAATAATTCCAGAAGCAATATCTACTAAAATTCTTGGGATAAAATAAGGTGGGAAACGTGGAGTGCCATCACCGACACAAAATTCCATCATCTCATCTTGAAACGTTTGAATTCCACCATTACCGGATCCCCAAATTACGCCAATTCTATCTTTGTTTAATTGTTCGAAATCAATACCAGCGTTTTTAACAGCTTCATCAACTGCCACTAATGCATATTGTGAAAAGAGATCGTATTTTCTATTTTCTTTAGGATCGAAAAAATCACTTGAATTATAGCCTTTCAATTCACAAGCAAAATGAACCCTAAATTTTGAGGTGTCAAACTTAGTTATGGGAGCAGCGCCACTTTTCCCATTAATAACAGAAGTCCAAAAAGACTCCACATCATTTCCTATTGGAGTGAGCGCTCCTATTCCAGTAATTACAACTCGACGTTTCACTTATCTAAATTAAATCCAGCATACGATTTAGTCGTATAAATTTGAACTGCTTTCTGAAGCGATTCATTAAAATCATTAAAAACTTGATAGGAATCGCTGCTGCTCCATAAATCTTGAGCAATGTTTGCTTTTAATCGCATCTGGATCATTTTTTTACTGATTTGATATTCTTTTTCGTTAAAAATTAATTTAGGAGCTTCCTTTTCGACATAGTTAAAAAAATCAGTCATAAACACTTCATCGCAGGTAAATTTACTTTTAAAGGAGGCAAAATTAGGATACAAAGATTTTAAGTTTGCTCTATTTTTATTGATGTAAGAAATCACATAATTATTGATGTGACCACCGCGAACAAGATCACCAAAATAATCGGTAATATCAGTGGTATCAAGAGCAACGAAAACATCAGGCATTATTCCACCTCCACCATAAACAGTTCGCTTTGTTTTTAGGGTAACATATTTAAGAGAATCCGGAAATTTAATCGAATCTGCATTTTGAAACTCGCCGTTAAGATAGCGTTGTGTTAAGTCATTCTTATATTCTTTTGTATCCTCATAAGGCTTCTGAATAAATCGTCCGGTTGGCGTATAATAACGAGCAATGGTAATTCTAATTTCACTACCATCAGATAGCGAAATCGGCCGCTGTACTAGCCCTTTTCCAAAGGTTCTTCGTCCAACAATTAAACCTCTGTCCCAATCTTGGATTGCTCCCGAAAAAATTTCACTTGCAGAAGCTGCATATTCATCTGTTAGGACAATAAGTCCTCCTTCTTCCCATAAGCCTTTCTTACTAGCCCTCAGATTACTTCTTGGTTGAGCGCGACCTTCAGAATACACAATTAATTTGTCGCCAGAAAGGAATTCATCAACAAGATGATGCGCTGCATCTAAAAGTCCACCACCATTTCCTTGAAGATCAAAAATTAATTGTTTCATCCCCATAGCTTTTAGCTCTTTCAAACTCTTCTGAACCTCCTCAACGGTTGTACGGGAAAAACTATTCAACTTGATGTAGCCAATTTCATTCGTTATCATATAGCTTGCATCAACAGAATAAATTGGGATTTTATCCCTGAGAATAGTAAATTTAAGCGGTTCATCTCTACCATCTCGTAATATCCCAATTATTACTTTAGATCCTAATACGCCCATTAATTTACTTCTAACATCATTGTTTTTTAATCCAATTCCAGCAATATTTGCACCGTCAACCGACACAATTTTATCACCGGCTAGAACCCCTAATTTTTCTGATGGCCCCCCGGGAATAGTAGCAATAACCATTAGTGTATCTTTAACAATTTGAAATCGAATCCCAATACCGACAAAACTGCCATTAATTTGTGACTGTGCATCATCAGCATCCTCTGCAGGAATATACGTTGAATGAGGATCAAGTTCTTCCAACATCGCGACAATAGCAGTTTCAGTAAGTTTTTTAGCGTTTACTGGATCGACATAAAGTTGTTGAATATGATTAAGTACTTTCTCAAATTTAACAGTGGTTCCGATTAGTTCTGATTGTACTTGCGAGAACAAAACAATAGGACTGGATAAGGCAATAATAAAATTAAAAATTTTCATACATTAAATTTTGACGTTGAAACGAAGATGGCAAAAATAGTAACACAAACTCATTTTAATCATTTATTTCAAAGAAAGATTAAATTTGTTTTTAGGTAACGCTGAAATAAAATTCATTATGACTGCTAAAAGCAAAAAAGAATCATCGGTAGTAAAGAAAACAATCCGTTTTATATTAAAATTTATAGCGTGGTTTTTTGTCATTTTTATTGCTGCAATACTCCTTTATTTTCTCGTTTATTTTATTTTATCACGCATGACGGTAAAGGCAGAAAAAACAAACAATCCTACCATAGTCGTTTATTTGATGAATTCAGGTGTTCATACTGATTTTGTTTTGCCAGTATACAATGAGTATGTTGATTGGCGGGGTTATTTCCCTATTGAAAATACCAAAGAGAAAGATACATCACTAAGATTTATAGCGATTGGCTGGGGAGATAAAGACTTTTATCTAAACACTCCTGAATGGGCCGATTTAACCTTTAAAACAGCAGTATGTGCTGGATTGGGCTTAGGAACCTCTGCCGTGCACGCTACCTATCATGAATCGATACTTAAGGATCGACCAACCGTTCAGCTAACAATAACCATAAATCAATATAAAAGACTAATTAAATACATTACAGGAAGTTTAAAATTCAATAAAAACAAAGAAACGATATTGTTAATTCCGAATTTTAAAAACGTCCTTAAAAATCACGATGCATATTATGATGCAAAGCAAAGTTATAGCATCATACTATCTTGTAACACTTGGATCAACAATGGACTGAAAGCTAGTGGACAAAAAGCATGTGTTTGGACATCATTACCCCAAGGTATACTTTATCAATATGGTAAATAAAATTATTTTCATTTTAGTTTTATTTCAATGCATTTTTACAAATGCACAAACCATTAGTAATGATACACTAGCTCATCGATATTTACTTTTTATTAATGGCCATAGAGGCCCGAAACACGATAAAGACATTGCAAGTAATAATATTAAAATAAAGGATTCTACTGGTTATTGGCTGAAATATGATGATGCCATTATTAAACGCTTCCCTAGTAGTAAAGCCCTCTATTTAGATGGACACAATTCCATAAAAACATCGATGCAGAAAAACTTTGTCAAAATTACGGCCTCTTATTTAGGCTCTCGATTTTGTTGGTTTTCGAAAAAAAGTCGTTGGATAATCAATCCAAAAGTAAACGCTGAAGGCTTTTTAATCCGAATGAAAAATGGAGCTGAAGCCGGTAAAAACTACCTGACTCTATCTTGTAATGCTTATAAATGCAATACAGTCAAGGATACCTTTGACATTGTTTGCCATAGTTTTGGCTATGCGTATAGCATAGGTTTCATTGATGCGATAAAAAATAAAGTAGTATTTGGAAAGATATTAATAATGGCACCGGAATCTGCTAATTATTGGGGCACAGATTGGACCATGTTTCAAGAAGTATGGCAATACGGATGTAACAACCTTGGGAATGCCAATAGCGAAGTTATTTGCCACCATGATGGAATTGCCCCGCAACAGCAAGTATTAGGGTTAGAGCTTATGATGCCTACTAAAGGAGGTCGTGTTTTTATTCCTGAAAACGCAAAGAAAGGATTTATCCGAAGCCACCACTTAAACTATTGGTCATGGTTTTTTGATATTAAATCAACAGATTATGGTTATTTTACAAGATGAATGATACTTTTGTGAAACGCTTCTACAATGATTGAGAAAAATATTCCCTTACAAGCATTCAACACCTTTGGATTTAACGAAACAGCTGAAGAGTTTGCGCGGTTTAATTCTTCGGAGGAATTAACAGAACTACTTCAACATAATAAAAATAAACCCTTGTTTATTCTTGGAGGTGGTAGTAATATTTTACTAACTAAAAAAGTTGAAGGCTTAGTCTTAAAAAATGATATTAAGGGCATCAAGATTATTGAGGAGAATGATGACTTTGTGATAGTTGAATCAGGTGCTGGAGAAATATGGCACAACTTTGTTCTTCACTGCATCAACCAAAATTGGTCAGGACTCGAAAATTTAAGTTTAATTCCGGGAAGTGTTGGAGCAAGTCCGATGCAAAATATTGGAGCGTATGGAGTAGAAATAAAAGATGTTTTCGCCTACCTACTTGCCTATAATATTGCAAGCGAAGAAATAGAAAAATTTGATGCCGAACAATGCAAATTTGGTTATCGTGAAAGTATTTTTAAGCAATCTTTAAAAGGCAAATATGTCATTTGCTATGTTGCATTTAAACTTTCTAAACAAGCCATTAAAAACACTACCTACGGTGCTATTGAAGATGAATTGAATAAATTGGGAATCACTGATCCAAGTATCCAAGATATTAGTAAGGCCGTAATCGCTATCCGTCAATCGAAATTACCTGACCCTGCATTAATTGGCAATGCGGGTAGTTTTTTCAAAAATCCAATTGTTCCCGAAACGATTGTTGATACCTTAAAAGAAATCTATCCAGATATACCTAATTATCCAAGCGTTACAGGAATGAGAAAACTGGCTGCAGGTTGGCTTATTGAAAAAGCAGGATGGAAAGGGAAAAGCTATGGTAACTATGGCGTTCATAAAAATCAAGCCTTGGTACTTGTGAATTATGGTGGTAGTACTGGCAAAGAAGTTTTCGATCTTTCATCCGAAATTATACGTGATATTAAAACTAAATTTAACATCGAATTGGAACGTGAGGTAAACATCATGTAAGTGAAACAATCGCGCAGCCTTAGTCCTTTTTCTTAAATACCTCATCGCTTATTCCTTTATTGACAAGGTAATTTGACAATGTAATCGTAATCGTTCCGACTTTACTTTTTTTAGGATCGTCTTTTTTGTTTTTTCCTGAATTATTAATATCTGCTGAAACACTTTTTGGCATCTTAAATTTTTTAACATCCACTGTAAAGGTTATTTTATCAGGTAAGCCAAATGCGACTTGGGTACCATATAAATAATCTATTGTTACACTACCACTACCTCGAGTAGTTAAATCAGTTTTAACAATAACAGTTCGCTTGGTATCCACCCACAATTTAGCTAAAACAATGTCGCTATTTTCTACGGTAGGAATAACAGTAAGCAGATGCGTTTTTAGATCATTCAAAGTCACTATTCCACCATCAACAGTGACATAAGTTCCTTTCTTAGAAAGAAAACTAGATACATCCGTAAACCCTTGCTTCGGTAAAATCGCAATCCCTTTCGACACTACCTTAAACTTGTCTTTTTGTTTAAAATAGATACTGGCATTAACAGGTAGAACTCTTATCAATGGAATATCCGCTTTGATGTTAGCGGTAACAGAATAATCGGTCACTAAATTAATTTTATTCACTAGTTGCGTTATGATTTGATCGGCAGTTTGACACATTACCGTCATAGAAAATAGCAAAAAGATGGAGCAGAGGATGTTTCTCATGAGGTAATATCTTTCTTATTAAATTTAATGACTGCAATGCTTACTAAAACTATGTTGTGCACAAGCAAGATGCTAATTGATTGCCAAATATCCTTCATGCTGATTGGGTCTTCAAAGAAACTTCGCCAAGAAGCCATGTGGGACGTAAATAAAAATTTCTTTATTGAATCAAAAACGGTAACATCCAGTGACCCAATAATGGTAAAAAGAATAATGATTCCCATGGTTGAAACTATCGGCCCAATAGAATTTTCTGCAAAAGCAGATAGGCAGATTGAAAGAGAAGATACGGTAAGTAAGGCAAGGTCCGCCACAATAAAACTACAGCCATAGCGCCAAAAAATGTCAGCTTCTTGAAGAATGACCAAACCGCTGCTATTCAACACAATCATATCACCAGATCCAAACATCCATTTTACAACAACTAGGGCAAGGAAAGCTAACCAAATCGTTAAAATTAAGGTGTAAACCGCACCTGCTATAAATTTTGACAATACAATTTTCGTACGTGAGATGGGCTTAGTAGCTAGCATTCGAATGGTTCCCATAGCTGCTTCGCCAGAAATAAGATCACCAGTAACCAAGGCAACGAGCAAGGGAATATGCACAATCAACATTTGAAGAATGATGAATGCAATCAAATTACCATTTAAAATATTCC
>CAMBYJ010000111.1 GCA_945872015.1 Chitinophaga pinensis
GCATTTACAGGTGTATGCACACAAGAACTTTGTTCAGTAAGAGACGACATTGCTCGTTACAACAATGCATCAGTGAATGTAATTGGTGTTTCAACAGATACACTATTCACATTAGCAAAGTACAAAGAGGAGCAAGGGCTTAATTTTACACTTGCATCCGATTACAACAAAACAGTATGTGGAGATTTTGGCTCGCAATACGATGATTTTGTATTAGGAATGAAAGGAACAGCTCGTCGTTCAGCATTTTTAGCTGATAAAGATGGTGTTATTCAGTATGCTGAAGTATTAGAAAGCGCTGGTGATATTCCTAATTTCGAGGCAATTGCAAAGGCTATCGAGGCACTTTAAAAAATAATTTGATAAAAGTAGAGGAGGGGCGACCCTCCTTTTTTATTGTTTTTTATATTTGAAAAAAACTTTCAAACATGAAAAAAATAATTACGCTCGTTTTCTTCTTAACCTATTCGGTTTATTCATTTAGTCAGATATCAATTGGTACAGGTGATTTTGCTGCTGGTGGCGACACTATTCGATTAAGTATTGCTAATTCAGCTCCTGCTAATACATCCTTAGCAACCAATGGCGCGAATGCATTATGGGACTATAGCGGACTTGTTCCAAATAGTCAAGATGTAGACTCGTTGTTGTCTGTTACTTCAACAGGTATAACTTACGCTATATTTTTTGCAAACTTACCCTTCAATCCTAACAGAGCAAATATAGCAGCGAAAGGTGCAAATTTAGCAGGAGGCGGTGGGGCTGTTCCAATTACCGATGTGTTTAATTATTTTTATAACTCGAGTAGTAATTACAAGCAAGTTGGATTTGGTGCTACTATTTCTGGTATTACAACTCCTATACCTTATGGTAGTAAAGATATTGTTTACTCGTTTCCATGTAATTTTGGAAATGTAGATTCCTCCGATTCAGATTATTCTATTTCAATACCTAGTCAGGGTGCTGCTGTTGGTCAACAACGCCGAGTGAATATTGTTGATGGCTGGGGAACCTTAATCACACCATTCGGTACGTTCAATACGTTGCGAGTTGTTTCTGAATTAACTGGAAAAGATTCGGTTTTTATAAGTTCTATAGGATTTGGGTTGTCATTTCCAAGAACAAAAACAAGAGAATACAAGTGGCTTACTACTAACGGCAAAGTCCCGGTTTTGCAGATCAACGTAAATGTCAACGGACAAAATGAAACTGTTACATCTATTCGTTACAAAGATATTTATCGTGATTTAACTGTAGGTTTAGCTAATAATCCTCAACCAATTGAGGCTCGAATATTTCCAAATCCATCAAATGGAGAAAATGTAACAATGGAATTGAGTACTTTAAAAAATGGACAATGTGAATTGGGAGTATATTCGATTAATGGAACATTATTAAAGAGCTTTACTAAGGATGCAGTTCAAGGTAGAATTGTTTTGGATGAATTAAACGAATTGGCTTCAGGTTATTATACAATCAATATTCGAGGAGAATTAGGAACAGCGTCTTTGAATTGGTTGAAAAGATAAAAGAACTTTTTATTGTACTTGCAAACTCAATATATTTGCAGTCCCTATAAAGTTAATGGCCAGGTGGCGAAATTGGTAGACGCACCACTTTGAGGGGGTGGCGCTGCGAGGCGTACGAGTTCGAATCTCGTTCTGGTCACCATTAACATCATCAATTTTGCATTCCATTCTTTGGAATAATATTTGCCAGCGGCGAGCGACTTTAAAAAATAGCACTATGAAAAACATCAAAGCTCAATTAGGATTATTAGCAGTTGTCTTATTTACTTCATGCTCTCCTAAAATTCCGTTCACGCAAGCTGTCAGAGAAAAATACAAATTGACCAATCAGGAATTATCTAAATTGCAGTTTTATATTTCTGATGAAGTGACATTGAAAAATGGAACACCAACAGAAGTAGACAAAGCCGTAGAAGATGGAAAGCTAATCATTAAGACAAGCAAGAATGACGAGCTAGTAGTCATTAAATCAAAAACTCCTGGTACTGTTGATGAAACAGTTGATTTAACAACTTTAAGAGTGGCTTTTGAAGATGGAATGAATAAGGGGATTGTTTTTATGAGCAAAGGAGATAAGAATGGCTATTATCGTTTAGCAGCCATTCAAGATGGAGGCAGATACAAAATCAGTTATAATAATCAGGAATATTATTTATACTCAGGTGGTGGTGCTGTACTTCTCTTTAAAAAGAAATCATTAAAAGATATTCAACAGACGGAGAAAGTTGCTAAAGGAAAAAGAGTTAACTAATAAACAGAAATCAAGGGTGTTGTAAGACACCCTTTTTTATTAATCGTAATTATATTTTTCTTTCTCTAGCTTTTTATCAATTGCAGCTGCTGACTTCGTATAAGCATGCCACATAACGGTTAATAGAATAATACCAGTACCAATATAAAAGCTATAACCCACTGCCTCATTTTCGTGAAATAAAAATATGGCTAAAATAATGCTGTAAACAGGTTCGAGGTTGAGCGATAAATTCATAGTAAATGCATCGAGCTTTTTAATTGCATGCATCGATAGTGTAAAAGGAACTGTAGTGCAAACTACAGCAAGAATAAGTAAGTAAATCCAATCTCTATCAGAAGGAAGTGTAAAGCCAGTGTTATTAATCCCAAACCATAGCGGCAACGCAATGGTGAGTAATAAAAATCCGAAGAATAGTTCGTAAAAGGTGATTGTTGCAGGTGCTATTTTTTCAGAAATATTTTTATTAAAAACGGTAAACAATGCAGCTAAAAAAGCACTGATAATTGATAGTAGTATTCCTTTCCAATATAGCTGGTGGATAGTAAAGATGATTCCTATTCCGGCAATTACTCCTAGTCCTAATATTATTTCAATTTTATTGATTTTTACTTTATTGACAATCGGATTAATCAATGCGGTAAACAATGCTATCGATGAAAAACAACTAATGGCAATAGAAACATTAGATGCTTTAATTGCACCATAAAAAGTAATCCAATGCAACGTAATTAAAAAACTGATTCCCGCTAATTGAATGATATCTTGTTTTGTTATTCTTAATGATGATTTAGAAATCAGAACAAAGAGTAGGGTGGAGATACTACTGATTCCCATTCTGTACCATACAAGCAGACCTTCATCCAACAAAATTAATTTGCCGAGTATTGCAGTAAAGCCCCAAAGCAAAATAGCAAGGTGTAATTGCAGATAGGCCTTTCTCATTCTTAAAACTTCAACAGTTGCTCGTAAAGCTCTTTTACCGGCAGACCCATTACATTGTAATAAGATCCTTGTATATATTCAATCCCAACCATGCCGATCCACTCTTGAATCCCATATGCACCTGCTTTATCGAGCGGCTTAAATTGATGAATGTAGTATTCGATTTCTTCCGGTCGAAGTGGTTTGAAGCAAACTTCTGTTCTTACAAAAAACGATTCTGCTTTTTTATCGGACATGATAGCAACACCTGTGATTACCTGATGTTTTTTACCAGATAATAAACTTAACATTTCGGCCGCCTCTTCTAACGATGATGGCTTACCGATAACTTTATCTCCAATTGCTACTATAGTATCTGCTGTGATTACAATAGCTCCTTCCTTTGTTTCATTTTTAAAGGCCATTCCTTTTTTTCGTGCAAGGAACATTACTAAGTCCTCAGGACGCATAGGCATGCTAACGTTTTCGTCAACATCTTTTACAATTACTTCGAATTCGATTCCCAGTTCTGAGAATAATTGTTTTCTGCGTGGAGAATTAGAGCCTAAGATTACTTTTAATCCGTTGAATTTTTCTGATAGTGGATTCATTTTTAAATAAATTGAGAACAATAAAATACAAGAATGGAAAATATACCTGCAGCCATTATCATTTTGGCCATTTGGGAGCAATAAGTGAATGATGGCTTTTCGTCGGCTTTAATCAATAAGTAAGTTAAATAACCAACGGGTATTATGATGAATACGAGTAGATAAATAAATACAAGATAAAATCCGTTTTTTAGATTTCCTTGTGATATATAGCTCATCGTTTCATACCATGAATACTGAGCCAATAATAATAAGCTAAATAAAAACCCTGATAATACAACTACTATCCATTTTGTAGGTGTGCTGCCAATCATAATAGGAAGTGTTTTACAACCTACAACAGAGTCGCCCTTCATATCTTCAATATCTTTAATTATTTCTCTGATAAGTGTGAACGACGCAGCGAATACTGCATAGCCTGTTATAAAAACCTTAATATCATTATTAGCTAATGCAGCAGGTTCAATAATCAACAGTACAATCATGCTCATGCCCGTCAAAATACTTATTACAATATTGCCTAAAAGCGCTACGCATTTATAAGTGTTTGAATAAAAATAAAGGAGTCCGGCAGTAAATACATTAATGAAACCAATCAATCTTATATCATATAGCATCGTAAGAATGAAACCTATTATTACTCCTAGGAAAGTAACAAGTGTGTATAAATTATTAGCGATTTTTTCATGAATGTAAATACCAACGATTCTTTTTTCCTTTTTATTGATGCTATCACTTGCCACATCTTCAATATCGTTGATGATGTAACCTCCAGCCGCAATCAATACAGTCGACAATGCAATCAGAAAGAAATGAAAATGATTTACTGCAATGGTCATTTCAGTCGCTTCCAATCGTGGAAGTATATAGAAATAGCGCAGTGCATATTGAACAATAAACAGCATTAATAAATTAGGCCATCGCACTAATTTTAAAAAATGTGTTAGTGTGAAATTATTCGAAGTGACCATGTAATCTTAGTGTTTGTTCAATAACGTCTCTCACAGCTCCTTTGCCACCACAATAATCTGATATGTAAATAGAGATATTCTTGATTTGATGAACTGCATCATTCGGACAAGTAGCTACTCCACATTTTTTCATCACTTCTAAATCTGGAATATCATCACCCATGTACAAAACATCTTCATAGGTGAGGTGATGCTTAACTAATAATAATGATAGTTGATCTAACTTGTCTTTGCAGTTTAAATAAACCTCTTCTATGCCTAAATTCTTCAAGCGTTGCTTAACACCTTCTGCATTGCTACCACTAATAACGAAGATGGGATAGTTTTTCAAAAATGCCTGACGTAATGCATAACCATCTTTAATGTTCATGTTGCGAAGCATAGTGCCATCTTGTAAAATGTGTAATTGACCATCTGTTAAGACGCCATCAATATCAAAAACAAAACACTTTACTTTTTGTAATCGCTCTTTAAAATTCATACTTCAAAGATATTTATTTTGGTTAAAGATTCACAAAATATTGATAAGCTGTTTGAATAAATGATTTTCCTTCTAAAACGCTAGTGCTATCTACTTGGCCATCTATTAACGTTACCGATTTATTGTTATAATTCAGTTTGAAGGTGGCCTGATTATTCTTCCAGACTAATCCATCATCATAATTCATATAGCAGAAATCGTTTCTTCCAAGATTAAGCAGGTTATTGCTGAACGGTAAATCAATATCAAGATTTAAAATACTCTTTATGGTTGCAGCATAGTCCTGCTGATTACCAATATTACTTATTCGTTTGTTTTTAAATTTAGCATCTAATCCTGGCCCAACAATCAACAACGGAATTCTGAATGCTGCTGGCGAACTATAATCGTTATTGCGTGGAAGAATATGCCCGTGATCAGCCACTAAAATAAAAATGGTGTTGTTGTACCATTTTTCATTCTTTACTTTGTCGAAGAATTTCTTCAAACAATAATCAGAATAATAAGCTGCATTTTTAAATTTAACCGATTCACTGCTGCCTTTAAATTTTGGTTGGATAGGAATTAGAAATGGTTCGTGAGTACTTTGAGTCAAGATAGCTGAATAAAAGGGTGGTGTAAGCGAGTTAATAGTTGCAATCGATTTTTCAAATAAAACTTCGTCATAAACTCCCCATTTACTTGTCCATTGTTCAATCGGAAATGATTCTTTCCCTTTTATTACATCAAACTTCGCTTGTGTTAAATACGATTTCATATTTGCAAATTCAACTTCACCTCCATAGTTAAATGAGGTTTGATAGCCTTTGCTTTTTATCGAATGTGTTATAAACGGAAGATGAGCTGACTTATCAGAATATTTTATAATACTAAGATTAGGCATTGCGGGAAAGCCTGAAAATAACGATGGGAACATTAAGTCTGTTCGCTTACCAGCTGAATAAATATTTTCAAATAACAAACCTTCTTTTTCTAACGAATTAAA
>CAMBYJ010000112.1 GCA_945872015.1 Chitinophaga pinensis
AAATCGTTAGAGGGCACCCTTCCTAACGATATCCTATACCGTAAAAAAATGGGCTTTTGTGTACCTTTAAGAGAGTGGTCACAAGATATTATCATCCGAAATATTGAAAATGATTTAAGCAGCTTTTGTAAAAATGCAGGCTTCTTTAGCGAGTCGGGATTGAGAACACAAATTAATGCGATGAAAAATGGACAGAAAGATTATACCAACAATCTCTGGACGATTTATTTTATCATGCAATGGTTTAAAAAATGGATGTAATGAAGAAGGTTGTATTAATTACCAATATTCCTAACCCCTACCGTGTTCCGTTATTTAACGAGTTGTCGAAGCAATTAAAAAATGAAAACACTCATTTAAAAATAATTTTTGCTACTAAAACTTACAAAAGAAGACTCTTTCAACTAAACGAAAATGATTTTCTATTTGATTATAGTTACTTAAATAACGAAGCCATCACTGTTGGCAATAATAGTGAAAACTCCTACTTCACGTATAAAGGACTTTTTGAACGATTGAAAAATGAAAAACCGGACTCCATCATCGTTTCTGGATTTTCGAGTGCAACGGTAAAAGTATTTTTATATTCATTTTTTAAGCGAGTGCCATACATTATCTGGAATGGTTCAATAGCTAAAAAAGGTAGAAAAGATAGTTTCATCAGAACTTTACAAAGGAGATTTTTAGCCTATTTCGCATCTGCATTTGTTGCTTACGGGACAAAAGCAAAATCATACTTAACAAGTATGGGCGCTTCCGAAGAAAAAGTTTTTATTGCCACCAACACAGTAGATACAAGCTTTTTTGAAAAAGAAACCGAAAAGCAAAGAGCAATGCTGGTTGATGATAATATCCATCATTTTATTTACCTCGGCTATTTAGTACCCAGAAAAAATGTTGGGCAGCTCATAGAGATTGCTAAAATTTTAAAAATGCAACGCAATGATTTCTGTATCGATATTATTGGTGATGGAGAAAGCAAGAAAGCTTTAGAATCCATGGTGAAAGAATATCAATTATTAGATCAGATAAAGTTTCATGGGTTTAAGCAGAAAGAGGAACTTCCACCTTACTTTGCCAAGGCTAAAGCGTTGTTGTTTCAAACGGACTTTGATATTTGGGGACTCGTATTAAATGAATCGATGGCGGCTGGAGTACCTTGCCTATCATCGGTTAATGCTGGAGCGAGTGAAGATTTAATCGTCGATGGCGAGAATGGATACATTGTAGATTATCAAAACAAGGCAGATATCATTGAAAAAATCAATTTTATTATCGAAAATCCTGAAAAGGCAAAGAAAATGGGGGCTCAGGCTTCATCATTTATTCGGAATAATGCCAATGTAATGATTTGTGCAAAAGGTTTTTTAAAAGCCATTCAATCGATAGAGAAAAATAAGTAAAGATTCATTAATATTATACCCTGATAAACTACAGTGTAGCACCTCTGATGGCTATGTAGTTAATTAAGTTGAATTATGAATTTTAAAGCATGGATCCAGTGGTATAAATCATTAGAAATTACTCGAAAATGGTTTGTAATCCTAATTATTATTCGACCACTAATCGATAACTTTTACGAATTAAAACAAACATCTGTATTAGCCAGCCCACTTTATATTGTTGGGGTACTTACGCCTGTTTTAATTTTAATGAGTTTTACATCCAAGAATTTTTTGAATTACAACAATGCACCCCAAGACTTCTTTATAAAAGTATTCGGAGTTTTTTTATTTTTCAATTGCATTTATTTCTTCGTATCACAATTTTCAATCACTGCATTGGGGGACTTAGTAAAATACACCACTCCTATTCTACTGTATTTTTATGCGAGAGCATTTATACAGTCGAAGAAAGACCTAGATGGGATAATGTTTTCGTGTTTGATTGCTTGTATTTTTCCGCTTGGGATGTTGGTATATGAATCTATCTTCAACCCAATTGCAATTGAATATATTAGTACAGGACGCGGTGGTGGCTCACGTATTCGTGGTGCTTATGCAGATATTATGAATTATGCAGTGTATATAGTTTTATTTTTTATCATCATCGGTTATTTATTTTTAACAAATCTATATGTCAAGTCGAAGTTGAAAATAAATGCTTTTCACGTAGCTGCTGCTCTTGTATTTGTTGTTTATGCGTTATCCAGAATCAAACACGTATCAACCTGGACGGTAACATTTGTGATATTTCTATTGCTTATGATCCATAACTTAAAAAATGCAAAGGGGTTTGTTTTCGTTATTGTTCTTTTAACAATTATATCAGCCTTCTTTGCAGAGAGTCTTTATGATTCACAAATTGAACCACTAATAGGAAAAGAAATTAGAGTTATTGAAGGAGAAAGCGAAACGAACTATGCATTCAATGGCCGTATGAGTAGATGGGAACGTTATTTTGAAATATGGGAACAGATGCCAATGACTAATCACTTTATTGGAATTACTACAGCCAACTTCCCTGAGACCGATAATATGATTGGAGCAGGTATGCATTCTGATTATGTTCGATTGTTATTTTTAACTGGATTTATTGGTGTTGGATCCTATGTGTTTTTCATCTTAGCGATTGGTTCTAAATATTCTCAATTAAAAATGGCAGAAAAATTTCTGCTATCAGCAACTGTTTGTTCACTGCTTTTATGGTCTGTTAGTACAATACCCACCTTGTATGCACCATTAATCTATTTTACTTACCCAGTGTTTGCTTACGCACTACTTCCTAAAAAAATGCTGTATTCATGAGCGATAAAAAAAACATATTGCTCTTAGGCAAACTACCTCCTCCTTATATGGGGCCTTCAATTGCAACCGCGTTATTATTGCAGTCTGATTTATCGCGCAGTTTTAATTTATTGCATGTAGACACAAAGGTTAATACAGACTTAAAAAATATCGGCAAATTTAATTTTGACAAGCTCAAAAAGAATCTAGCCATTTACAGAAAACTTATAAAAATCAACCGGAACAACAAACCGGAATTAGCTTTAATCCCTTTCAGTCAAACGACCATTGGATTTATTAAAGACTCCATTTACATTCGAATATGTTTGCTTTTAAAAACAAAAGTGCTTTTACATTTAAGAGGTAGCGAATTCAAAATATGGATGAATCGTTCGAGTTTTTTAACACGCTGGTATGTTAAATCAACCTTGAATAAATGCGAAGGCGTGATAGTATTAGGTAACAACTTGAGATATTTATTTGAAGGATATTTACCCGATAATAAAATATTTGTTTGCCCGAATGGTGGCACCTATCATTTACCGGCAAAAAATAAAACAGGTACAAAAATCAAGGTGCTTTATCTTGGCAATCTACAACCATCAAAAGGAATAGAAGATGTAATTGATGCAGCACGTTTGTTAGCGGAAAGAAATATAAATTGTAAATTTGAGATAATCGGTGGATGGAGAAACGAAGAAATAAAAAAGAAATGCTTAGCAATTGTTAGTGAACATAAACTTGATGTCCATTTTTATTCACAAGAAGAAAGTACTCGAAAGTTCGAATTGATGGCGCAATCAGATATTTTCTTATTTCCACCTAGAGCACCAGAAGGTCATCCGTGGGTGATTATTGAAGCGATGGCATCCTCGTTACCTGTAATTAGTACAGACCAAGGTGCTATTGTTGAATCAGTAATTGATGGTATAAATGGATTTATTGTGAAATCAAAATCGCCAGAAGAGATTGCAAGTAAAATCGAAATTTTGGTAAACGACGATAATTTAAGAAATTCGATGAGTCAAAAATCAAGAGAGCTATATGAGGCGAATTTTACTGAAGAGAAAATGGTTCAACGATTAACAACTATAATCAATCAAATAACAGCTTAACAATGGAACAACTGACGCAAAATTTAAAAGATGGTGCAATGCAAATTATGCAGGTGCCCTTCCCTGCCTTAAATGCTGGTCAGGTGCTAGTTCGAAATCATTATTCATTGATAAGTGCAGGAACAGAGGGAAAGACCGTAAAAGATGCGCGATTAGGCTATATTGGTAAAGCAAGGGCAAGAAAAGAAGAAGTAAAAAAAGTCATTCAAACAGCGAAGACTATCGGGGTTTTAGAAACCTATAAGATGGTGATGAACAAACTGGACGCACCAAGTGCATTAGGTTATAGTTGTGCAGGAGAAATCATTGCAGTAGCCGATGATGTTAAAGATTTTAAAATTGGAGATAAAGTAGCTTGTGGTGGTGCAGGTGCTGTACATGCAGAAGTGGTAGCTATATCCGTAAACTTGTGCGTAAAATTAGATGACAACGCAGATTTAAAATCTGCATGCTTCACAACAGTTGGTGCCATTGCAATGCAAGGAATTCGTCAGGCTGATTTACGTTTAGCAGAAAACTGTGTTGTAATTGGGCTAGGGTTAATTGGACAGATTACTGTTTCACTTTTAAAAGCTTCTGGAGTAAATGTAATTGCAATTGATATTGATTCCAACCAAGTAGCCAAAGCAAAATTAATGGGGGCAGATTTGTCGTTATCAAGAAATGATGAATTACTTTCCAATAAAATAAATGAATTTACCAATGGATATGGTGCAGATGCAGTTATTATTACTGCGAGTACCAGTTCCAATGACCCAATAGAATTAGCAGGAGAACTGTGCAGAAAGAAAGGTAAAGTAATAATTGTTGGTGCAGTACCTACAGGATTTTCAAGAAAGAATTATTACATCAAAGAACTAGAACTTAAAATGTCGTGTTCGTATGGCCCAGGCCGTTATGATTCAGAATTTGAAGAAGAAGGGATTGACTATCCTTACGCCTATGTTAGGTGGACGGAAACACGCAATATGCAAGCCTTTGCTAAATTATTACAAGAGCAAAAAATTCCAATAGATAAAATTATCACACATGAATTTGCATTTCAAAATGCGAAAGCAGCGTACGATTTAATTCTTGAAAAAAGCGAACCCTTTGCAGGAATAGTTTTAAAATACGATATAGAAAAGAAAATTGAGTCGAAGGTTGTCCTCAATCAAACTAAAAAAGCAAGTAAGGTTTATATAGGCTTGATTGGTGCAGGCTCATTTGCACAAAACATTCTTTTACCAAGAATAGCTACAACAGAAAGTTCTTTCATTGGATTAACTACTGGCAAGTCGAATAATGCAATCAACATATCACAGAAATATAAATTCAATTACTGCACCAATGAAGTAAACGATTTATTTGCTGATGAAAACATCAATACTATTTTCATTACTACCCGACATGATAGTCATTTTGAATATGTAAAAAAAGGTATTGAGAATGGTAAAAACGTGTTTGTAGAAAAACCACTTTGTTTAAATGAAGAGGAATTAACTATTATCAAGAATGATGTTTCCAAATACAATGGAAATATCATGGTTGGATTTAACAGAAGATTTGCTCCGTTATTACAAACTATAAAATCGAAAACAAGTAGTGACAGTCCTGTATCAATCCACTACCGAATTAATGCGGGAGCTGTAGCTTCTGATCACTGGACACAAAATCCCAAAATTGGCGGAGGAAGAATCATTGGAGAGGTTTGCCATTTTATTGACTTATGTGCATACATCGCTGGAAGTAAAGTAAAATACGTTTCTGGGTTTAGCATGCTAACGGCAGGCCATACCGAAGATACTGTTACTATTAATCTGATTATGGAGAATGGAAGCATTGCGAATATTTGCTATTACGCGAACGGATCCAAAGAACTAGCTAAAGAACGAATTGAAGTTTACAATGGTGGCAACACGTATATTCTCGATGACTTTAAATCACTCAACATGTTTGGCAAAAGCAATAAAAAAGTTGAGCAGAAACAAGACAAAGGCCATCAGCAAGAAATAATTGAGTTCATCAATTCAATAAAAGATGGAAAGTCAAACCCAATTTCGTTTGATGAAATTTATAATTCAATGTTGGCTACTTTTAAAGCAATTACATCTATTCGTAGCAATGGACAATCAATAAAGGTTGAATAGGATAATGTCACGCATAGAAGATTCTTTAATCAAACTACAGCATTATATCGAACGTGAGTCGTACAAAGGTTATGATCCTTACGATACATTAATGTCGTTTATACCTTTCGTAAGAATCAACAAGTGGTTAGCCATTATCGCAACGCAAGTACAAAAACGAAATCCAATCAATATTCGTCCGTTATTAGGAATCAAAAAAGATTACAATCCGAAGGGACTAGGATTATTCTTACATGCCTATGCGATTCTGC
>CAMBYJ010000113.1 GCA_945872015.1 Chitinophaga pinensis
TTTTGGAACAGATGCACCAATACAGCAAGTCGTAGCAATTAATCCTTTGTGATATTGCAACACTAATTCCTTATCGATACGAGGATACTTTCCATACAAACCATCAATATAACCGAGCGAACAGAGCTTTGCTAAATTCTTATAGCCCTCGGCATTTTTTGCTAAAAACAATTGATGATGACGAACATCCTTATCTTCCTTTGTAAACTGACGCTTATGACGATCTTCTACGAGGTAAAACTCACAACCTACTATGGGTTTAATTTTATTCGGATTATCAGCAGTATTATACTTTGATGCTTCAGCAACAAATTTAAAAACACCAAACATGTTTCCATGATCGGTAATTGCCAAAGCAGGCATATTATCAGCTACTGCTTTTTTATAAAGAGAGCTAACATCAGCGGCGCCATCTAGCAATGAAAATTGCGTATGCACATGCAAGTGCGAAAATTTTGTCATAAGGTAAAGGAATTGAAACAAATTTACCTTTTTTTATCCACTACTTATGCATCGAAACTTGAACTTAATGTTGTTTTTTATAACCCCTTAAAAATGAGGGATAACACTTTTTAACAAGTAGAAATAAAAAGGCGGCACCCTTATGAAGCACCGCCTTGAATTAAATGTTTGGTATTTATTTTTTTAAATTGACCATAAGCAAAATATGTTTAATTGTTTTTGATATGCTGTTAGCGATTTTATCTACTTCAGCGTTGGTTTGAATTTAATTAACCATAGGCATTAAAACTGTTTTTATAATTTATGAATTGATTGTTTTCTGTCTTGTATTATTTTCTAATTAATCATAGGCACTGTTATTTTTAATATTTTCGTTTGATTACATTACAATGATACAATCGTCTAAAATCAGAAAATGAAAAAAATCAGCCATTTCTTACAAATTCAAATCAAGCAGCAATTTAAAATTTGGACTTTGATTAGTATTATTTTTCTCCTTTATCAAGATTGTTATTCTCAGGAAATATGGAATTACTACCAAACAAATAAGTCGGTGACCTATGATGAAGCAATTAACTTTTATCAAACTATAGCAGCAAAAGATAATCGCTGCAAAATGTTTGATTATGGAAAAACAGATTGCGGAAGACCACTACAATTATTCATCATTAACGAACAAAAAGTATTTGATCGTAATGCAATTAAAAAACAAGTTGTTATTCTTGTAAACAATGGAATACATCCTGGAGAGCCGGACGGAATTGATGCCTGCGTTAAATTAGTTCACGACTGGCAAATAGGAAAAGTAGTTATTCCAACTAATGTTGTATTAGCTATTATTCCCGTTTATAATATTGATGGAGCTTTGAGAAGAAGTTCATTTACAAGAATAAACCAGAATGGCCCAGAGGAAGCGGGCTTCAGAGGTAATGCACGCAACCTTGATTTAAACAGAGACTTTATAAAATGTGATTCGAAAAACGCGAAAGCATTTACACGTTTATATCAAGCATGGGACCCAGATATTTTTATTGATACACATGTGAGTGATGGTGCTGATTATACCTATACCATGACGTTAATTGATTCGCAAAAAGATAAATTGTCGCCTGCGGTAAATGCTGTCATGCAAAAAGCGATCAAACCATTTTTATATTCCAGTATGGAGAAAAAGCAAATTGAAATGGTTCCTTATGTAAATGTCTTTGGAGAAGACCCATCAAAAGGAATGGCGGCATTTTATGAATCACCACGATTTGCCAGCGGATATGCTGCATTGTTTCATAGTTTTCCTTTTGTAACGGAGACGCATATGCTAAAACCATTTACTGAGCGTGTTGAAGCGACATATCAGTTTTTATTAAGCAGTATGGAGTTAGCAGATAAATACATCAATGAAATTACGAGTGCAAGAAATAAATCGAAAGCAGGAGCTGTATCGCAACAGCAATTTTACTTAAACTGGCAATTAGATACTGCGCATGTTGACAGTTTACTTTTTAAAGGATTTGATATCGATACCAAGCAAAGTGAGATTACTGGACAGGAAAGAATAATTTTTAATCATAGTAAAGCGTATTCGCGCAAGATTGCCTTTGCAGATAATTACCTTCCAACAGATTCTGTTTTAAAGCCACGAGCGTATATTATTCCGCAGGCATGGACAGAAGTAATTGAGCGATTACAACTGAATGGAATTGAAATGCAGGAATTGAAAAATGATTCCGTAGTAAAAGCGCAAGTGTACTATATTGAAAATTACCAAACCGGAAAGAATGCATACGAGGGGCATTACCTTCATTCAAAAATAACAGCGCGTACCGAAGAGCAGACCATCAAGTGCTTTAAAGGCGATTATTTGGTATTTGCCAACCAATGGAAAAACCGTTATATCGTAGAAACTTTAGAACCAACTGGAGTAGATGGCTTTTTTGCCTGGAACTTTTTTGATGAGATTTTGCAGCAAAAAGAATGGTTCAGCGATTACCTGTTTGAAGATATGGCGGTGGAGATGCTAAAGCAAAATCCGCAGTTAAAAGCCGATTTTGAAGAGCGAAAACAAAGAGATTCGGTATTTGCAAAGGATAGTTGGGCGCAGTTGACGTACCTTTATCAGCGCTCTAAGTACTACGAAAAGAGCCACTTACGCTATCCAGTCCTTCGAATTCAATAAGCATTTCGGGATACATTTTCAGATAGATTTCCTCTTGGATTTAAGATTATATGTCGTATATTTGCAACCCCAATCGGAGGGATACCGAAGGGATTAAACAATTTAAAAAATTTAAAAAATGCCAGCAAAAATTAGATTACAGCGTCATGGTAAAAAAGGAAGACCTTTTTTCCATATTGTGGTGGCGGATAGTCGTGCTCCGAGAGACGGTCGTTTCATTGAAAGAATTGGATCTTACAATCCTATTTCAAACCCAGCAACCATCGATTTAAACATCGAGAAAGCTACTGAGTGGATCATGAATGGTGCACAGCCAACTGATACTACAAGAGCAATCTTGAGTTACAAAGGAGTACTTTACCGCGTTCACTTGAACAAAGGTGTTACGAAAGGTGCTTTAACGCAAGAACAAGCAGATGCGAAGTTCAGCGCGTGGATGGAAGCAAACACAAACAAAATCGAAAACAAAAAGTCTCGTTTAGCAACTGAAAAGTCGAAAGACAGTTCAGCTCGTTTAGCTGCAGAAACTAAAGCTAACGAAGCGAGAGCAGAAGCAAGAAAGCTTAAGGAAGCAGAAGCGTTATTAGCTGCAACTCCAGCAGAAGAAACTTCAGAAGCACCAGCAGAAGATTCATCTTCAGAAGAAGCTCCAGCTGAAGCTTAAAATTATTACCCAAAATCAAATAAAAGTCCTGCTTTAACCAGCAGGATTTTTTATTTTAGTACCAATGAAAAAACAAGAGTATCATTTTCCTGAGCATTACCAGATAGGCACTATCCATCGCACCCACGGCGTACGCGGCGATATGATTATGTCGCTTGATACGGATAGCCCTACCCGTTATAAGTCGTTAAAATTAATTTATCTTAATCTTGAGGGAACATTAAAAGAATACGATGTAACAAAAATTACAGTTCGCGAAAAAGAAAAGTCGGCGGTGATACATCTTAATGGAATTGAGGATATGACCACGGCTGAAAATTATCTGAAATATGATTTGTATTTGCCGTTATCGAATCTTCCGAAGTTAAGCGGTAAGAAATTTTACTACCACGAGATTATCGGTATGAAAGTGATTGATGAGCACTATGGCGAGTTAGGAATTATTGAAAGTGTGCATGAATTACCACAGCATCCGGTAGGAGAATTTACTTTTAAAAACAAATCTGTTCTTTTTCCGCTGCTCGATATTTTCATCGATAAGATTTCACGATCAGAAATGATTTTTTATACCAAGTTGCCTGAAGGTTTACTTGAAACCTATATTGAAGAATAAAGATTAATTATTCAGCTTTATTAAGCGATCTGTATCGTAGCGCAACACATTAAAAAATTTATTCTCCATACATCCTCCACTATTTAGTCGCTGAAATAAAAACGCCTGACCACTAACAAAGTTGTTGGTGCTTTCAAGCGAATCTGCATTAAGCTGCATGGCTGAATAATTTTGCAATACAAAATTCACCATATCATAACCAATAAAAGAATTGGCAATCGGATCTGCATGATATTCGTCGATGTAATCCTGGCGAAACTCTTTCACCGAAGGCAAGGAATAATCGATAAAGTATCCATTGAAAATTGTTGTTCGTAGTCCTGTTAACTCCAATGGACTAATAGATTCAAATCCTTCCCAGCTTGGCAAACCACATAGCGTTATATTATAGTTTCCTTTATTAGCAGCTAATTTTTCTACGATGGAGGACAAAAAGGATTCATCGTTTGTTGGAACAAAAATCAAATTCTCTTTCTTCGATTTTAATTTCACTTTTAGTCCATCCCACGTTCCAGCCTTAAAATTAAATTTAACAATGCTTTTTGATTTACCTGATAAACTATCCAATTCAGAATAAACAAAATTTAACAACTGCTCTTCTTTTTTATCGTCGCGATGCAAGACCAAAAAATTTGCAGTAGTATCGCTGTTATAAATATAATTTGAAAACTGGCGTAGTTGAGTAAGGTTACTTGGTGTGGCCAACCATAAACCAGGATTCACTTTCATCATTAATTGCGGCAAAGTATTTAAAGAGATGACTGGTCGTTTGCAGCGCTTGATAAACTTCATGAATGCGCCATTGTTATTAGACGGCACAATAGCAAAATAAACATCGCAGGTATCTACCAATGGCTTTTGTAATGCAGCAATTGTAGAGGTAGAATCCTTTCCTAAATCGATGATGGTAAACTTAACAACCCCTTCTTTCAAATTATGAGTAGCCATTAATGCTCCTTCATAAAATTGTAGTGATGGTAATACAGTATTAAGAATTGCAGGTTCTGCTACTTTGTTCGTGTCGTCAATTAATTGTTCCTTTAATTGAAACGACATTACTAAACCAATCTTCATTTCTTTTGGAGCAGAAATATCTTGAGCCCAACTTGTGAAAGTTGAAATCAAAAAAAAGAAAGAAAGAAGAAGACTATTTTTCATAATACTATTTAGATTATTCCCATTCAATCGTTGCAGGTGGCTTCGAGCTGATATCATACACTACTCTGTTTACACCTTTCACTTTATTAATAATCTCATTCGATATTTTACCTAGAAACTCATAAGGCAAATGCACCCAGTCTGCCGTCATTCCATCGGTGCTAGTCACAGCGCGTAATGCAACAGCATGCTCGTAAGTACGTTCATCACCCATTACTCCTACTGTGTTTACAGGTAAAAATATTGAACCTGCTTGCCATACTTTATCATACAAGCCTTCTGCTTTTAGTCCATTGATAAAGATTGCATCTACCTCTTGAATAATTCTCACTTTCTCTTCTGACACTTCGCCGAGAATACGAATACCTAATCCTGGACCTGGGAAGGGATGACGATTTAATAATTCTGGTTTCATTCCCATTTCAGCACCAACAATGCGCACTTCGTCCTTAAACAAACTACGTAAAGGCTCCACCACTTTCAATTTCATAAAGTCCGGTAAGCCACCAACGTTATGATGCGATTTAATAGTTGCTGAAGGACCTTTCACCGATACTGATTCAATCACATCAGGATAAATAGTTCCTTGAGCTAACCAAACTGCATTTTCTATTTTGTGCGACTCTTCATCAAACACTTCAATAAAAACACGACCTATGGTTTTACGTTTAGCTTCTGGATCTGATAAACCTTTTAAGGCATCATAAAATTTCTGAGAAGCATCAACACCTTTTATGTTTAATCCAAGATGCTTATAATCCTCCAACACTTCTGAAAATTCATTCTTACGAAGCAATCCGTTATTTACGAAAATACAATGCAGATTTTTACCAATTGCTTTATGTAACAGCATTGCTGCTACGCCTGAATCAACTCCTCCCGACAAACCAAGAATAACCTGATCATCGCCTAACTGCGTTCGTAACTGTTGTACTGTTTCTTCTACAAAGGAACCTGGTGTCCAGTCGCCACGACAACCACAAATATTGATGACAAAATTATGAAGCATCGTTTTGCCCTCATCAGAATGCACTACTTCTGGATGAAACTGTACTCCGTAAGTTGATTCACCTGTGATATGATATCCTGCCACTTTAACATCGTTTGTCGAAGCAATTACATTGAAACCTT
>CAMBYJ010000114.1 GCA_945872015.1 Chitinophaga pinensis
CAATGGAGAGAACATAATAATCTCATCTATACGATTCAGAAATTCAGGACGCATCGATTTCTTTAACAAGTCAAATACTTCAAGTTTGGTTTTAGCAAGTACTTCATCCGTATTGAAATCGGTTAATGTTTCTGAATTTGATTGAATCAGATGAGCACCAATATTCGATGTCATAATAATAATCGTATTCTTAAAGTTAGCAATTCGTCCTTTGTTGTCTGTTAAACGACCATCATCTAATACTTGTAATAAAATATTGAATACATCTGGATGGGCTTTTTCAATTTCATCAAGTAATACAACACTGTAAGGTCTTCTTCTAACAGCTTCTGTTAACTGTCCACCTTCATCATATCCAACGTATCCGGGAGGCGCTCCAATCAAACGACTCACACTATGACGTTCCTGGTATTCGCTCATGTCAATTCTTGTCATTGCATTCTCATCGTTAAATAAGAATTCTGCTAATGCTTTTGCTAATTCTGTTTTACCAACTCCTGTTGTTCCTAAGAATATAAATGAGCCAATTGGTTTACGACTATCTTGTAATCCTGCGCGACTTCTTCTCACTGCATCAGATAACGCAGCAATTGCTTCTTCTTGTCCTACAACACGCTTGTGTAATTCAGTTTCAAGATGCAATAATTTCTCACGTTCGCTTTGTAACATTCGTTTCACAGGTATGCCAGTCCAACGACTAACAACATCAGCAATATCTTCTGCATCGACTTCTTCTTTGATGAGCGCTTTGTCCTTTTGTGCTTCAATTAATTTTTCGTTGAAAGTAATTAATTTTTCTTCTGCTTCTTTGATTTTCCCGTAACGTATTTCAGCTACTCTTCCATAATCACCAGTACGTTCAGCTTGCTCTGCTTCAATCTTGAAGTTCTCGATATCTGCTTTTGTTTGTTGAATGGTTGTGATGATTTGTTTTTCACCTTCCCATCTTCCTTTAATTGCATTACGTTGTTCATTTAAGTTAGCTAACTCTTCTCCAATTTCATTTACTTTTTTTGAATCGCCTTCACGTTTGATAGCTGCACGTTCAATTTCTAACTGCATAATTCTACGTTGGATTTCATCCAGCTCTTCAGGCACAGAATCCATTTCTAAACGTAGTTTCGCGGCTGCTTCATCCACTAAGTCGATAGCTTTATCGGGTAAGAAACGATCACTGATATAACGATCACTCAGTTCTGCAGCTGCAATGATTGCTTCATCTTTAATTCGCACTTTATGATGTGTTTCATAACGTTCTTTAAGTCCACGTAAAATTGAAATTGTATCTTCTGCACTTGGCTCTTCTACCATTACTTTTTGAAAACGTCTTTCGAGTGCTTTATCTTTTTCAATAAACTTCTGATATTCATTCAATGTTGTTGCGCCAATCGAACGAAGCTCACCTCTAGCTAATGCTGGTTTTAAAATATTAGCGGCGTCCATTGCACCTTCACCACCACCAGCACCAACAAGCGTATGAATTTCATCGATGAATAAAATAATTTCTCCGTCAGCACTTACGACTTCTTTTACTACTGATTTTAATCGTTCTTCAAATTCGCCTTTGTATTTCGCACCTGCAACGAGTGCTCCCATATCGAGTGAGTAAATCACTTTTGTTTTTAAATTTTCAGGAACATCACCATTAATTATACGATGAGCTAAACCTTCTGCAATGGCTGTTTTACCAACACCAGGCTCTCCAATGAGTACTGGATTATTCTTTGTTCTTCGAGATAAAATTTGCAACACTCTTCTTATTTCTTCATCGCGGCCAATAACAGGATCTAATTTCCCAGCACGAGCTAGCTCATTTAAATTTCGAGCGTATTTGTTTAAAGAATTATAAGTTTCTTCTGCGGATGCACTAGTTACTTTAGCGCCTTTACGTAAATCAAGAATAGCGTTCTTTAAATCTTTCTCTGAAACACCAGTTTCTTTAAGTAGTCTTGCGGTATTATCACTATTACTAATCAACGCTAACATTAAATGCTCCACTGACACAAACTCATCTTTAAAATCTTTCAGTAGTTGAAGTGATTTGTTAAAAGTCTGATTCATCTCGTTACTCAAATAAGTAGAACCGCCAGAAGTTTTCGGATATCCTTCAACAATTTTATTTACACTATTAGAAAGTGTATTTAAGTTTACATTCAACTTCTTGAGCAAAAAAGGAACTACATTTTCATCAACCTCTAAAAGTGCTTTTAGTAAATGACCTGTATCAATGGTTGGGTTCCCATTCGCAATTGCCATTTGCTGTGCTTGCTGTATCGCTTCCTGCGACTTAAGTGTATATTGATTAAAGTTCATAGTTATTGTTTTTTTGTCCGCCTAACAAACCAACAACCAATGTGAAAAAAGAAAAATATCAGGCAATTATGGCACAAAAAAATAAAGTGGTGCGACTTAATTGCCGAACCACTTTGTATATTAAGACAAGTTGTCTTGTTTTATTAGAAGGTAATTGTAATTGTACCTTTTTGTTCTAATGGGAATGTCGTTCCTCCATCAAACATTGCACTTTCTGCTGCTTGCTTTGCTTTAGTCAAAAGGTAAGAACTTGTAGTTGTTGTTCCATCAGCACCAGCTTCTGCCTTCATAATATTACCGTATTTATTGATGGTAATATTTACGACTACAATTCCTTTTTCCATCGTCAAGTTGTCTATTTTAGGCTGACGAGTTAATTTCCTTCCTGGCATCACATACGTTGCACCTTTTGTAGTTGTTGTCGATACCGACGAACCCCCTCCAACAACTCCATCAAATAGAATAGATGAAATTTCTCCTACGTTAAAAGTGATATTACTTCCTTTATAGAAGAAAGTAACCGTATTACTTTGTATTGATTGAAGCTCTCCATTAAGTTTACTTCCATCCTTCATTACTACTGTGTGTTGTGCATTTGCAATGGTTGCTGTAGCACAAAATGTCAAAGCGATTAGTATTTTTTTCATGATTAAAGTTTAATATTCAAAACTAACAAATAAAAGAAGCATTTATTGCTGTATTCATTCGTTGCTTTATAACAATCACTTGTTAATTTGTATCTTCGACCAATAATTAGAAAATGAAATTACTTTTTTCGTACTTAAAAGTTTATTGGAAATTAGTTGCGCTTGCTTTAGTACTTGCAACAATAAATCAAGTTTTTTCTTTATTGGATCCTTATATTTTTAAGCATGTAATTGATGATTATGTTACTCAATTTGATAAGCATGATAAATCTTCCTTTTTTCGTGGGGTTGGTCTGTTGCTGTTAGCTGCGGTTGGTGTTGCTTTCGTTAGTCGTATTGCCAAAAACTTTCAGGATTATTTTGTGAATGTGATCACTCAAAAGGTAGGGGCTAAAATTTATGCGGATGGAATTATGCATTCTTTAGAATTGCCTTATAGTGTTTTTGAAGATCAGCGTAGTGGAGAAACATTAGGTAAACTTCAAAAAGTTAAAACGGATGTAGAGCGTTTAATAAGCACCTTCATTAATGTTTTGTTTACCTCACTAGTTGCTATTGTATTTGTTTCTGTTTATGCAATCAATGTCCATTGGATTATTGCTCCAATTTATTTTGGAACTATTCCGCTTTTAGGGATTCTTAGTTCTTATTTGAGTAGAAAGGTTAAAACTATTCAGAAGAAAATTGTTGCTGAAACAACAGCGCTTGCAGGAGCTACAACTGAGTCGTTGCGTAATATTGAGCTGGTAAAAAGTCTGGGTTTAGCAGGTCAAGAAATAAAGCGATTAAACGATACTACAACAAAGATTTTAGATCTTGAGTTAAAGAAAGTACGTTACATTCGTTCGTTGAGTTTTATCCAAGGCACCTGTGTTAATTTACTTCGTACGTCTATTTTGTTTGTAATGTTGTATTTAATATTTGATAAGCAAATTTCAATAGGACAATTTTTTACCATGTTCATTTATTCGTTTTACATTTTTGGTCCATTACAGGAATTAGGTAACATCATAAATGTATATCGCGAAGCAGAGGTTTCACTTGCTAACTACGAGGAAATATTGGCTGTGAAGAAAGAGCCTAAAGCGATTAATCCAGAAGGAATAGGGTCTATTGAACGATTCGAATTTAGTCATGTACATTTTAAACATCCTTCTTCAACAACAAAAGCAATTGTTGATGTTGATTTTAAAGTCGAGAAAGGGGAGACCATTGCATTTGTTGGACCTTCAGGCTCTGGAAAAACAACTTTAGTAAAATTATTAGTTGGATTGTACACGCCGTTAGAAGGTGAAGTGACATACAACGGTAAAACAAGTGCTGTAATTAATCTCGATGAGTTGCGTGCTCAGATTGGATTAGTTACTCAGGATACACAATTGTTTTCAGGCACCATCAGAGAAAATTTATTATTTGTTGCTCCTAATGCAACAGATGAAGAATGTATGTCTGCTTTAAAGAAAGCTGCACTCGATAATTTATTAAATAGAGCAGACAAAGGACTCGATACAATTATTGGCGAAGGTGGTGTAAAAGTTTCAGGTGGTGAACGTCAGCGATTATCAATTGCAAGAGCTTTATTAAGAAAGCCATCACTTTTAATTTTTGATGAGGCTACATCGGCATTAGATTCATTGACTGAAGAAGAAATCAATTCAACTGTACGTGCTATTTCAAAAGATAGCCATCATATTTCAGTACTTATTGCACATCGATTATCAACGGTTATGCATGCTGATAGAATTTATGTAATGGAAAGAGGCAGTGTTGTTGAGCAAGGTAAGCATGAAGATTTATTGCAGGAAAAAGGTTTGTATTATGCTATGTGGCGTCAGCAAATTGGTGAAAGAAAATTGTGATGAATACCAGCAGCGATATTTTATTAAGCAGAATTAATCAATCGTTGTTAAAGGGATTGCCTGGTGAATCGGCACATTCAAAATTAGCACCGAAGCATCGCAAGCCCGCAAGTGAGTATCTTAATGAAATAACAGATTATAAAATAGGTTGTGTTATTTCGTTAATAGTAAAAAACAATCAGCAGGAATGGTGTCTTGTTTTAATGGAGCGCATGAGTCATGAAAAAGACGTGCATGCTAATCAGATTAGTTTTCCCGGAGGTAAGCAAGAAGAAGGAGATGCCTCTTATTATGCTACTGCTTCAAGAGAATTACAAGAGGAATTAGGTGTAAATCCTGATGTTGTTAATTTGATTTCACCTTTGAGTGAATTGTATATTCCGCCAAGTAATTTTTTAGTGAAGCCGTTTCTTTGTTACACGCATCATGAGCTTACGTACAATCCTAATGATTCAGAAGTGCGAAGTCTAATGGAAATTCCATTGTCTTTTTTTATGGAAGAATCAAATGTAATTCACGGAGGATTCAAAAGTGCAAGAGGCTACGATGTTAATGCACCTTTTTATGAATACAACTCACATAAAATTTGGGGAGCTACAGCAATGATGATTGCTGAGATTGTCGAATTGCTAAAAGAAGAATAAGTTAATCCCAGTTTTGAGTATTTCCTATCTTGACTCTTTGAACGTTTAACACAGATTTATCTGTAGAAGTGCTACCGTTTTTAGAGATGAAAGCAACAACAAATAAGTTTGCGCTATTCATGCCTGCAGTAGAAAACGTATAGTTTTTAATTTCTTCGCCACCTGCTTTAATGTTGGTACTGCTAATAGCATCACCAAGTTCTGTAGAAACCACCTTTCTTAAAACATATTTGTGATTGAAATTAAGAATAGGATCGCCAAGATTAAAATATGGATGACCACCAGTTGTATTATACCCATTACGTTGGTCATAAAAGGAGCCACTTCCAGTAATATTATCTTCAACAAGGTAGGCTGTTAGTGTATAGTTGCCGGTTAGTGATGCATTAAATCCGCAATGAATTTCTGCAGTTCCTTGATTGCCATTAATAGTTGATTTGATAGATAGTCCACACGAAGGAGATTTTACTTTGTTGACATCAAAGTTTGACTGCCATTGTGTGCGATTAAAGATTAACATACCCAACGAAGATGTTCTGTTAATCATTGCTGATGGAAACTGTGGTGCTGAGCCATTGGCAAATGTGCTTTGTAAAGTTGTATATTGATTTATTTCCATCGCATCAGCATAGTGAATAGCAACTGGAATTGCTTTCGTTGTATTCGCAGAAAGAATATTGTCTAATT
>CAMBYJ010000115.1 GCA_945872015.1 Chitinophaga pinensis
TTTCTATTTGGACAAGTATAGTTTAAGTGTGAAGTGTTGTAGCGATTTCTCGAATTTTTATTTTGATTTATTGAAAAACGAGAAGGAATTAATATTGCTTAAATAACAAGACTAGCTTTTTTTGAAGTCGCTAATATCAATAGTTGAATTGCAAAATTTTATTTCCTCCTCAATATTGTTAGAAGCAATAATAACAGTTTTGTTGTTGATGTATTGCTGCATAAGATTATCATACCATTGAACGCCTTCTTTGTCTAAGTTCGATAAAGGTTCGTCAAGTAACAATAATGGAGCATCCGCTAATATGGCTAAACCAACTTTTAGTCGTTGCTTCATTCCAGATGAAAAATACTTTATTGGCTTTTCAGCTTCTTTAGATAATCGTAGGCAGTCTAAAATTTCAGCAGCTTGCATGCCTTTCATAAATGGCTTGAAGGGTGCAAATGTGTTTATTAATTCAGCAGGACTTAATTCTTCAGGGACTTCAATATAAGGTGATCCGATGGAAAGGTGATTAAATATTTCATCTTTAGAAATCTCACCATTATTATTAAAATGATTGATTTCTCCCTTAGTTGGAGTAGTGTATCCTGATAAAATACTTAGCAATGTCGATTTGCCAGAACCATTAAAGCCTACAATTGCTGTTTTACTGTTTTCAACGAAATCAAAAGAGATGTTTGAAAATATCCACTGACCTTGATATTTCTTACCGATATCTGTACAGGTGATTTTCATTCAATTATTCGTTGCTGCTGGATAAACCTTTAATGATTCCTTTGTCGCTTTCTTTTATGAAATTAATAATCTCTTTAATAATCTCTGAATTATTATTTTCTTCTACGATTGCAATTGCATTGGATACAGAATGTCCTCTTAGAAAAAGCACACGATAAAATTCTTGTATGTCGTTGATGTCATTATCACTGTATCCTCTTCTCTTTAATCCAACGCTATTAATTCCTGCATACGAAAGTGGCTCTCTAGCAGCTTTAACATAAGGCGGCACATTTTTTCGAACTCCCGTTTGTCCTGCAATAAAACTATGTTTGCCAATTCTTATAAATTGCGAAACACCAACATAACCTTCTAGTATCGCCCAATCATCAATAGTAACATGACCAGCTAAATTTACTGAGTTGGCTAGAATTACATTATTTCCTACAATACAATCATGTGCAACATGTACATAGGCCATCAACAAACAATTATTTCCTACTTCAGTCCTGCCTAGCGCCTCAGTACCACGATTAATAGTAACACATTCTCTAATGGTTGTATTATTACCAATAATGGTTAACGTTTTTTCTCCTTTGTATTTTAAGTCTTGAGGAACCGCCGAAACAACCGCTCCAGGAAAAATTTTGCAGTTGCTGCCTATTCTTGCGCCATCACAAATTGTAACATTTGGGCCAATCCAAGTATTGTCGCCAATTTCAACATCAGCTTCAATTGTAGTAAAAGAACTAACACTCACGTTAGCGCCTATACGAGCATCAGGATGTATGTTGGTCATCGGGAAAGTCATAATTAACTTTTCTTTACAATTTGAGCCATCATTTCTGCTTCCATCACTACTTTATCTCCTACAATTGCTTCTCCTTTCATATGACAAATTCCTCTTCTGATAGGCGTTATTAAACTCAAGTGGAATACCAATGTATCTCCTGGCATTACTTTTTGTTTGAAACGAGCTTCGTTGATTTTCATAAAATAGGTCCAGTAGTTTTCAGGATCAGGCACCGTGCTCAATACTAAAATACCACCTGTTTGTGCCATCGCCTCAATCATTAATACTCCAGGCATTACTGGGTTATTGGGGAAGTGGCCCTGGAAGAACCATTCATTCATAGTTACGTTTTTCACACCCACCACATGCGATTCTCCAAGTTCAATAATTTTATCTACCAACAAAAATGGATAACGATGCGGCAACATTGAAGCAACCTGGTTTACATCATAAATTGATGGCGCATTTAAATCATATTTTTTAACTGAACCTTTTTTAGATTTTATAAGCGCCTTGATTTTTTTTGCCAGCTCAACATTTGCTGCATGTCCAGGACGAGCAGCTAAAATATGCCCTTGAATAGGCTGGCCAATCAACGCTAAGTCACCAATAATATCTAATAATTTATGACGTGCAGGTTCGTTTTGAAAATGAAGTGCAGTATTGTTTAAAAATCCTTTTTCTTTAACCTGTACATTAGGCTTATTTAAAAGCTTTGCTAAATCATCAAGTTTGTCTTGAGAAATTTCTCTATCAACTACAACTATTGCATTATTTAAATCGCCACCTTTAATTAAGTTGTGCTTTACAAGCATTTCTAATTCGTGAACAAATACGAATGTTCTGCACGGAGAAATGTTATCTTGAAATTCATCAATCTTATGAAGCTGTGCATGCTGAGTACCTAAAACCGGACTGTTATAATCAACCATTACAGTAATTCGGTAATCAGGGCTAGGAACAGCCAGCATTTCTACATTACGGCTGGGCTCTTCGTATGATAAGATATCTTCTAACACAAAAATATCTCTTGCTGCATCTTGAATTTCTATACCGGCTTCAAGTAATGCTTCAACAAACGGTTTTGAACTGCCGTCCATAATTGGAACTTCTGGTCCGTCAACTTCAATTAAAACGTTATCAATTTGCAATCCTATCAATGCTGCCAAAACATGCTCAGTAGTACTTATTTTGGCTCCATTCATTTGAAGAGTGGTTCCTCTTGCAGTATCAGCAACATTGTCTGCATCAACTTTTATCAGAGGTTGTCCGTCAAGGTCTAAACGTTTAAAAACAAACCAATGATTGGCTGATGCTGGATGAAAAGTTACAGTTGCAGAAACCCCTGTATGAAGTCCAACTCCCGAAACAGATATAGATTTTTTAATCGTAGCTTGCTGGGTTCTCATGAATTATTTCCTTGTGAGGTAATTGATTTTTCGATTGTATTTATTTTTTTCTCTAAATCGGGTAGTCTTTTAAAAACTATATAAGATCGTTTGTATTCGCCAATTCCGAAAGCAGGGCTTCCCTGAATTATTTCATTTTCTTTTGTTGATGCTCCAATTCCCGATTGAGCTGCTATTTTAGTTCCATCTGCAATGATAAGATGACCAGCAAATCCGACTTGCCCACCAATCATACAGTTTTTACCTATTTTGGTCGACCCAGCTATTCCTGTTTGGGCTGCAATAACGGTGTTTTCTCCAATCTCAACATTGTGGGCAACTTGAATAAGATTGTCGAGTTTTACTCCTTTACGAATTATCGTAGAGCCTAAAGTAGCTCTATCAATTGTAGTGTTAGCTCCAACTTCTACATAGTCTTCAAGTATAACATTCCCGATTTGAGCAACCTTCTGATAGTTGTTTTCTGAATTAGGCGCAAAGCCAAACCCATCAGCACCGATAACAACTCCAGAATGCAGTGTCACATCATTGCCAATAATACAATCAGAGTAAATCTTTACACCTGGAAAAAGAGTCGTGTTATCGCCAATAGTAGAATTATCCCCAACGTAGCAATTTGGATAAATTTTGGTGTTTTCTCCAATTCTTACATTCTTTCCTATATACGCAAATGAGCCAACATAAATATTGTTGCCTAAAGTGGCAGAATCTTCAATGTGTGAATTAGGCTCAATGCCTGATTTGTTTCGTTGAATTGTGTTATAAACTTCAAGAAGCTTCGCAAAGCCTGCATAAGCATTTTCTACTCTGATTAAAGTTGGAATAATTGCGCTTTCTGGTTGAAAATCAGATCCAGCAATAAGAATAGAAGACTTAGTAGTGTAAGCGAAAGACGTATATGCTGGATTAGCTAAGAAAGTCAATGAGCCAGTAGTTCCCTCCTCAATTTTTGAAAGGCGAGATACTTTAACTTCCGGATCACCTTCGATGGTACCGTTTAGTAATTCAGCAATTTGTTTGGCCGTAAATTCCATGTTGGGTCACAAAGTTAGCAATTTGAACATCATGTCGGACGTAAAACGTTTCCATTTTGGTGATTATCCTGCCAATTCTGGCATATAGCACAAGAAATACTTATTTACCGGAGTTGAGAGTATTGCAACATCCATTTTTTCATTATCACCAAGCAAAGTCACACCTTGATTGTTGCGCATTAGTATTTTGATAGGCTCACCTAATGGGTTGTAATCGCTGTTGGATATCTTTCCTGAAAAAGCAAAGTAGTGATAGTCCTCTTTTTTGATTGCTCCAATTCTCGCGATTCTATCATCAAATTTAACTAAATCAAATGCAGTGAATTCATCACGTTGTAAGCTAATCTTATAGAGTTTTCTATTAATCATACCTTTACATAACATAGATAGCACAACATCGGAATGACTACACCATACTTTTAGTGTGCAGTATATATCATAATCATCTAGCTGACTATAAACATTAAGAAATTCTTCTTTGTTTTTTAGGTTGTCAGGGTTGATATCATTCTTTAAAAAATATTCTAAAGCCGGCGTTGTAAAAAGATGTTCTCCATTTTGAACTAATTCCTTCGCGCGTTTTAAAATGTTTACCAGCATGTTTTCTGCAGATAAAACCGTCTTGTGTAGGTACACTTGCCAGTACATTAGTCTTCGGGAAATAATGAACTTTTCAATTGAATAAAGCCCTTTTTCGTCAACCACCAATTCATCATTAAAAACATTAAGCATTTTAATAATTCGCTGCGATCCAATAGTTCCTTCCATAACTCCCGTATAAAAGCTATCTCTATTAAGGTAGTCTAATCGGTCCATGTCGAGTTGGCTCGAAACAAGTTGATGTAGAAATTTCTTTTTGTAGGTGTTTTTAAAAATTTCAATGGCAATAGTAAGTTGGCCGTTGAACTCCTTGTTAAGTTCCTCCATCATTAAAATAGATAGAGTTTCATGGCTAATTCCTGTTACTATAGAGTTTTCAAGAGCATGTGAAAATGGTCCATGTCCGATATCATGTAAAAGTATAGCAATGTGAGCACCCGTTTCTTCTTCTTTGGTTATTTCATGGCCTTTTGATTTAATCGACTCAATAGCTTCTGTCATTAAATGCAATGCGCCTAATGCGTGATGAAATCGAGTGTGCAATGCACCTGGATAAACCATATGTGTTAGTCCCAACTGGCGAATTCTTCTTAAACGCTGAAACCAAGGATGCTCAATAATGTCAAATATTAAATCACTCGGAAGTGTAATAAACCCATAAACCGGGTCATTAAAAATTTTGTTTTTATTGATACTCATCTTTAATTACTTGAAAACTTGTGTAAGAAGAAGCAAATATCGTAATGTTTAGCATATTAAAGATTGTATTTTTGCGTTATTGAAATCTATGGATAAAATTAAAATACTCTGGGCTGACGATGAAATTGATTTATTGAGGCCTCATATCATTTTTTTGAATGAAAAAGGATATCAAGTTGAAACAGCAAATAATGGCAACGACGCACTTGACTTGATAAGCAACACTAATTTTGATATTGTTTTTCTCGATGAAAATATGCCAGGTTTGTCTGGTCTCGAAACACTTTTGCGAATTAAAAATATTAAGCCTGATGTGCCGGTTGTGATGATTACTAAAAACGAGGCTGAAGAAATTATGGAGGAGGCTATCGGAAGTAAAATCGCTGACTATTTAATAAAGCCTGTTAATCCAAATCAAATTTTATTATCTGTCAAAAAAAATCTTGAACACCGCAGATTGATTAGTGAAAAAACAAATCAAAACTACCAGCAAGAATTTAGACAAATTGGAATGCGACTTTCTGATCGATTGAATTGGAATGAATGGGCGGAAGTTTATAAAAAAATTGTTTTTTGGGAGCTGGAATTGGAGAATAGTGCCGACAAAGGAATGTATGATATTTTGAAAATGCAAAAGGCAGAGGCGAATTCTCAATTCGGTAAGTTTATCGAAAACAACTATATCGGTTGGCTGAAGGATAATGATTCTGCTCCTTTAATGTCACATCATTTATTAAGAAAAAAACTTTTCCCAGTTGTAGATGATTCTGATGAGCCTGTCTTTTTCATTCTTATCGATAATTTGAGATATGATCAATGGAAGGTAATTCAGCCTTTGCTTGCTGATTATTTTACTGTCCTTGAAGATGAAACTTTTTGCAGTAT
>CAMBYJ010000116.1 GCA_945872015.1 Chitinophaga pinensis
AGTTTGAACTTATTTGGCAAATGCAATATGTTAGCGCAAAAAGGAAATTGTGAAAATTTGAAAGCAAAAAAAAAGTAATTTAGCAACATATAAAAACACTATGGAATTCGGATTTAAAATCATACAGAAAGATAGTTATTCGTTAATAAAATTAAATGGAAATCTGATTGAAAAAAACCAAGCCAATGGATTGATGGAAGAGATTGATTCGCATTCGGAAGGAACACATTTAAATTATGTTATCGACTTATCTGCTTTTCAATACATGAACAGTACAGGACTAAATGTTCTATTAAATATTTTATCGAAAGCTAGAAAAGCGGGTGGTGAAGCGGTTATCTGCGCAGTGCCAGAAAAAATTAATTCTTTGCTAGTTATTACAAAATTGAACAATGTGTTTTCAGTACTTGAAAACGAAGAGGCAGCTGCTAAGTCATTTGCTAATTAATAATTATTATGAAAGTTGATGTTTTATTAGGTCTTCAGTGGGGAGACGAAGGTAAAGGAAAGGTAGTGGATGTGCTTACTCCAAGATATGATGTGATTGCTCGTTTTCAAGGTGGACCAAATGCAGGTCATACGTTAGAGTTTGAAGGCACTAAGCATGTTTTGCATACTATTCCTTCTGGAATTTTTCACGACGGAAAAAGTAATGTGATTGGTAATGGAGTTGTGATTGATCCTGTTGTTTTCAAAAAAGAAATTGATGCACTTGTTGCTCGTGGTGTGAATGTAAAAGGTAATTTAAAAATTTCTCGTAAGGCGCATTTGATTATTCCTTCTCACCGTTTGATTGATGCAGCATCAGAAGCTGCAAAAGGAAAAGAAAAAATTGGATCTACTTTAAAAGGGATTGGGCCAGCTTACATGGACAAAACAGGGCGTAACGGACTTCGTGTTGGAGATATTGAGCATCCTGATTTTTTGTCGAATTATAAAAAATTAGTCGATAAGCATATTGCTATGTTAAAGCAGTATGATTTTGAATATGACTTACCAGCAATGGAACAAGGATTTTTCGAAGGGATAGAACTGTTAAAAGAGCTTACATTAATTGATAGCGAGTACGAGTTAAATGCTAATATTCGTAACGGACAATCTGTATTGGCGGAAGGCGCACAAGGATCATTGTTGGATGTTGACTTCGGGTCGTATCCTTTCGTAACATCGTCGCATACGGTAACTGCAGGAACTTGTATTGGGTTAGGTGTTCCTCCATCAGCCATCGGCGAGGTATATGGAATATTTAAGGCTTACTGCACACGTGTTGGTAGTGGACCATTTCCAACAGAATTGTTTGATGAAACGGGTGATTCGCTTCGTAAGAAAGGAAATGAATTTGGTTCTACAACTGGTCGTGCTCGCCGTTGTGGTTGGTTAGATTTACCATCATTGAACTATGCAATCATGTTGAATGGTGTTACGCAATTGATCATGATGAAGTCGGATGTTTTAAGTGGTTTTGATACGATTAAAGTTTGTACGCATTATAAATACAGAGGCCAGATTATCGATTATGTACCTTACGACGTAGTGAACGAGCCAATCGAGCCTGTTTACGATGAGTTGCCAGGATGGAGTGAAGATTTAACTGGCTATAACGATCTTGAACAATTGCCTCAGGCATTTTTAAATTACATCTCTTATATTGAAAACGCAACGGGATTGCCAATCACTATATTATCCGTTGGACCAGATCGTAAACAAACGATGGTGCGCGAAGAGGTTTTTAAATAAAAGTTAGTGAATGATGACTTTCAGTCAGTGTTTAACATTTAACAAAAGTTCGTTTGGTGCATACCTGCGAACTTTTTGGTTTGTAATGCTGATGCTGTTAGTCAGTTCGTATTCATCTTTTGCGCAACTAAGTGGAAAGCCTATTGAGATTATACAGGCCGGTTCATTAGAAGGCATTAAGTATAATGGTATTGAAGTAAGACGTTTGGTTGGAAATGTGATTTTCAAACAAGATAATACGTTGATGTATTGCGATTCTGCTTTGTTTTATGAATCAAATAATACAATTGACGCTTACGGCAAAATTCGAATTGAAGGTCCACAGGCTAAATTAAGCGGAGATGTATTGCATTACGATGGCAATACTAAAAATGCACAAATAAGCGGACGAGAAGTGCATCTTACTGACGGTAAAATGGATTTGGCTACAACTGTTTTGTTTTACGATTTAACGAATGATGTGGGTTCTTACTTTCAGGGAGGTACTGTAAGAGATAAAGAGAATACGCTCACAAGCGATATCGGGTTTTATTATGCACGCAATAAAGAAGTGTTTTTTAAAAGCAAGGTAAAGCTGAACAATCCGCGTTATGTAATGCAATCGGATACATTAAAGTATAATACAATCAGCAAGGTTGCTTACTTCTTCGGGCCAACAACAATTAAAAGCACAGGAAAAGAGGGTGGCTTTATTTATTGTGAAAATGGTTGGTATAATACGCAGACAGAAAAATCGGTGTTTGGCAAAAACGCCTACATCTTATCGAAGGAAAATAAGTTAGAGGGTGATTCAATTTTTTATGATCGTATTTCAGGAGTAGGTAAAGCCTGGAAAAATGTATTCATCACAGATACGTTGCAAAAAATAATTGTTGCCGGCGACTATGCCTATCTGAATGAGAAAAAAGGAAATTCGTTTGTTACAGGTAAATGTTCGCTAATTAAAATATTTGAAAAGGATTCGATGTACATGCATGCAGATACTTTGTATGCACAACAAGATTCTGTAAAAAAGCAGAAGCTTTATTTTGCCTATCACAAAGTGAAAATATTTAAGAACGACCTTCAGGGTATGTGCGATTCGCTCGTTTATAACACAACAGATTCTGTAATTTCATTTTATACCAATCCTGTTTTGTGGAATAATAAAAACCAGCTGACAGCAAATTTTATCAAACTGCAGTTATCCAACAATCAGTTGCATAAAATGTATCTCGAAGAAAATTCTTTTATAGTTGGGCAGGAGGATAGTACTCGTTTTAATCAGATTAAAGGAAGGAATATGGTGGGGAATTTTGTAGACAATAAGCTCGATCTGATAAAAGTGTCGGGTAACGGACAAACCATTTATTTTATCAGAAATAAAAAACAGCAACTCACAGGAGTTAATAAAGCAGATTGCAGTGATATGAATATTTATATTGCTGATAGTAAGGTGAAAAAAATCGCCTTGAAAAGCGAACCTGATGCAGTTTTATTACCAATAAAAGACGCACTGGAAAGTGATATTAAACTTCGTGATTTTAAATGGTTGGATGAAATCAGACCAAAAGCGAAAGAAGATATTTTTAAGTAGTGCAGAATAAAATCATTTTTAACAATTATTTCTTTTTGATGTTTTACACTTGCAATTCCCTTTCTTTAAATTTAAATGATTTTAAACTATGAAAGCAGAAATAATAACTATAGGTGATGAACTTTTAATCGGACAGGTGATTGATACCAATTCAGCCTGGATGGGAGAGGAGTTAAATAAAATCGGGATTAAGATTAATAGGATAACATCAATCTCCGATGATCGTGATGAGATAATTAGTACGCTGAAGGAAGCATCAAAACGAGCGCATTTAGTTTTAATAACTGGAGGTCTAGGTCCAACAAATGATGACATTACCAAGAAAACACTAGCCGATTTTTTTAAAGTGAATATGCGATTTGATGAAAAAGCTTTTGAAGATGTGGTTCATTTATTTTCGATAAGAGGTCGTGAAGTATCAGCAATTAACCGATTCCAAGCGGAGGTTCCTGAAAATTGCACAACACTTTATAATAAAGTAGGAACAGCACCAGGTATGTGGTTCGATGAAGCGGATGTTGTTTACGTAAGTCTACCAGGTGTTCCTTATGAGATGAAATATTTGATGGAAAACGAGGTGATACCTCGAGTGAAGCAAAGATTTAAAACACCGTTTATTGTCCATAGCACCGTACTTACCTTTGGTATTGGCGAAAGTTTTTTAGCTGAGAAAATTGCTGCTTTTGAAAATGCATTACCTGATTCAATAAAACTCGCTTATTTACCCAGTGCTGGGTCTGTGCGACTAAGATTATCAGGAAGCGGGAATGACGAACAAGAGGTAAATGACTTAGTCCGCCATTTAACAAATCAACTTTCTGAAATAATTCCAGAATATATCTATGGTTATGAGAAAGACGAATTACCTAAAGTGGTTGGTAATTTATTAAAGTTGAAAGGGCTTAGTTTAGCAACTGCTGAAAGTTGTTCAGGTGGATTTATGGCTCATTTAATTACATCTATTCCTGGGAGCTCTGCTTATTATATGGGTTCTTCGGTAACATATTCCAACGAAAGTAAAACACAGCTATTAAATATACCTGCTTCGCTGATTGAAAAGTATGGTGCTGTAAGTGAGCCTGTAGTTCTAGCAATGGTTGAATCTGCTAAAAAACTATTCAAAGTTGATTGCGCAATTGCGACCACTGGCGTTGCTGGACCGGGTGGTGGCACACCTGAAAAGCCAGTCGGGACCGTTTGGGTAGGCGTAAGCACACCTGACGAAACAAAGGCTTATCTGTTAAAGCTTGGCGATAACCGACTAAGAACCATAGAAGTAGCGGCTTTAAGTGGTTTGAATCTTTTGAGAAAAGCACTGCTAAAAAAATAATGCAGTAAAAAAATAAAAAATAGAGGGAGTGCTTGTACATAAAACAAAATTTACTAAATTTGCCTTCCAATAAAGTAAAGTCATGTCAAGAATTTGTGATTTAACCGGAAAACAAGCTATTACCGGTAATAAAGTAAGCCACTCAAACCGCAAAACAAAGCGTCGTTTTAATCCGAATTTACAGGTTAAGAAATTTTTTCTACCTGAAACTGGTGAGTGGATTACATTAAAAGTAAGTACATCCGCTTTAAGAACGATTAATAAAATCGGAATTACGGAAGCGATTACACGTGCTATCGTAAAAGGATCATTGTAACAATTATTATATAACGGTTGAAAGAACCGGTAGATTACCATTTTGATTAAATTTGAATCATGAGAAGTATTCTGTCGGTTTTTTTTATTTTAATTCCGTTCATTGTATTTGGTCAGAATGCCGACCATGATTTATTGCCAGCTACTTTTTTTAAAGGCAATCGAGAAAAGTTTATTGAGCAAATGCCCGCTCACAGTTTAGCGGTGTTTTTCGCAAATCCGATTCGCAACAGAAGTAACGATGTCGATTATCAGTACAGTCAAAACCCCAACTTCTATTATTTAACAGGATTTAGAGATCCAGATGCGGTGTTGCTTTTATTTAAGGATGCCAGAGCATTTGATGAGAATAAGGGTGTAAAGGAGTTGTTGTTTATACGACCTAAAAACAAATCCGAAGAAGTCTGGACAGGTATAAGGACAAGTTGTAAGGAAGCACAGGCTATTACCGGTATTCAGGCTATTTATACTACGAATGAGTTTAAAGAATTCGGAATTGATTTTTCAAAAATAGAAGAAGTATGGGCGGAATATCCCACACAACCTAATTCAGAAGCGTTTTCAAAAATTGCCTTAGCAAATTTGGTGGAGGACTTTCAACAAAAGTTGCCAGCTAATTTAGTGGTCGAAGAAAGCAAGCCCTACAAAGCACTAGCATCTATGCGTGAAGTTAAGCAACTTGAAGAGATAGCATTGGTTAAAAGAGCAGTAGAAATATCAGTTGAAGGATTTATTGAACTGATGAAAGCAATTAAACCTGGATTTAAGGAGTATCAGACGCAGGCAATAGTGGAGTATTTTGTCAAGAATAACGGTGGCGAGTATCAGGGTTATCCTTCCATTTGTGGTGGCGCAGGCAATAGTTGTATTCTACATTACCAGGAAAATCGGGACTCATTAAAATCGGGCGATTTGCTTTTGGCAGATATGGGGGGCGAGTATCATGGGTACACTGCCGATATTACGAGAACCTTTCCTGTGAATGGGAAGTTTACAGAAGAGCAAAAGATCATTTATAACTTAGTCCTTAAAGCTCAAGAGGCGGGAATAGCTGTTTGCATACCTGGTAAATCATTTTACGCTACCCACA
>CAMBYJ010000117.1 GCA_945872015.1 Chitinophaga pinensis
TGAAACATATTAAATTATTTACTCTTTGCACATTAGGTATTTTAGGTTTCCTTTTCTTCGGATGCGATAAAATTGAAGGACCTTATGGAATCAATAATGGAACTACACCAACTGATACCACTTCAGATACTATTATCAGAAAAGTACTATTAGAAGATTTTACAGGGCATACCTGTGCTGCTTGTCCTGCCTCACATGTGGAAGCTAAACGACTACATGACATTTATGGCAAGCAATTAATTGTGCTTGGCATACATGCTGGCTTTTTCTCTTGGCCACAAAATGCACCATATCAAAGCAATTTTCAGACTGCAACTGGTACAACCATCACAACTGATTTTAATTTAATTAATTTGCCTTTCCCTAAAGGCATGGTAAATAGACTCTATAAACCAGCTACTTCATCGCAATACATTTTCGATTGGCCAGATTGGGAAACAACAATTGATACGATTTTACAACGACCAGCTGATGCAGGTATTGATATTACAAATTCATTTAATACAACAGATAGTATAATGACCGCTACTATTGATATGAAAATGGTGAATGACTATTTAAATCCGATTAGTTTGGCTGTTTACTTTGCTGAAGATAGTATTGTAGCCCCACAAAAGAATGGTGCTGTTGATGTATTAGATTATATTCATCGTCATGTTTTAAGAGGATCTTTTACAGGTGCTTTTGGCGAAACAATTGGGAACAGTGCAACGGCAGGTCAGGAATTAAATAGAACCTATTCCACTAAACTTACACCAACAAATGCGAATGTTAATCAGGTGTATATATATGCTATCCTTTTTGATAATGTAACGCGTGAAGTTATTCAGGTAGAAGAAAAGAAATTGATTCCTTAATTTATATACACAAAATATTTAAAAGCCTCTTCATTCGAAGGGGCTTTTTTGTAACTAACAATTAGCTGTTAATTGCTAAACGTTTGTAAACGGATAATAGGATTTCGCTGAAATAGTTTTGCCTCATCAGTTCATCAATTTAAATATCCTTTCAAAAAACAAAAACATGAAAAAACAAATCTTAACCCTGATCATGATGCTATCTATCATGAACACGCTTCCAACAAATGCAGAAGCAGCAAACGAAACAACTACATGTGTTCGTCCTCCAAAAATTCACATTGTAATTGTAATGGGCAAACCAAAATACGATTGTGAAATTTTTCCTGGCATCTGCTTATTCCTTTATGGCACCTTCGATAGAACAAATCCTTTGTCTGCAGGTACGTACGCTTCCTATGAAAACAACACGCTAGAAATCGAAATTCAAAAAAACGAAATCAGTGAATCGCTAGATAAAAAGCTTCAGGAAGAATCCGTTTTTGACTTAGAAAACGAATATGAAATTCCAGATGATATAAGCAGAGACCTTGGCAGCGATACACGTATAATTCTGGCAACAGGCAATTATGAAATACAAGATAACGGTGAAAGTTACATCATAAATATTCGTTGCCGATAAAATAATTCCAGACCCGTAAGTCTGATTCTTTGTTATTGCCAATCCCCCGGGGGCTGAGCCCGTAAGCTCTCCCCCTCCTTTATATATAAAGACCTATGAAAAACGTAATTATTATTTCTATTCTAATATTCTTTACAAGCTGTACTAAAATTCTCATGCGCGCCAGTGGTTTTAAAACCCCTAGGTATGAATCAGAAGAAAGAATAAGTTCATTTGCTAAATCGAATGATATACATGAAAATAAAATCGTTTTATTGAATGACAGTATAGAACAAAAGAAAGCTCTGAAATTATTTTCTAATTCACCTGGAATTATCATTGCTGATCCTGAATTTAACCGTTTGGATTTTCAAAACAAAAAAGAGAATTGCTCAGCTCCAGTAGAAAATCTGCTAATGAGTTTATGCGACATTCAATCGAATGCAATTTACTATACTGATTCAAATTTAATTGCTTTCAAAAAAAGTAAAGCGTTTTATAAGACTAGTCAAAACAAATCATCATCCGCTCATTATATATTCTTTTTATGGAATACATCGATGGGCAAAAACATCAAAAAAATTAAAGCTTGGGAGAACATATTGATTGAGCACGCTAACTGTAATTATCAAACCTATTGGATTAATTGCGATTACATGGCTGAATGGTATAGCTTCAAGCCTGGTATAAAAATTCGATACAAAGTCGACAGAAAGTAGTTTTTCAGATTATTACTTTTGGCTGAACTATTTTAATGCTTGGTTGTTTCGTAAATTGAGTGTTTAGCTTACCTTTGCGCCTCACAGCCAAAAAGCTGAACAAAACATTATAACTATGGCAAAAGATCGTTATCAATCGCACGACTACTATTTAATGGATGAATTGCTTACGGATGAGCATAAATTAATCCGTGATGCAGCTCGTGAATGGGTTAAAAGAGATGTTTCTCCAATCATTGAAGAATATGCTCAAAAGGCGGAATTCCCGACACAAATAATCAAAGGACTTTCTGAAATTGGTGCATTTGGACCTTACATCCCTACAGAATATGGTGGAGGTGGACTCGATCAAATCTCTTATGGTTTGATTATGCAAGAAATTGAAAGAGGAGATTCTGGTGTTCGCTCAACGGCATCAGTACAAAGTTCTTTAGTTATGTATCCAATCTATACGTTTGGTACTGAGGAACAAAGAAAAAAATATCTACCTAAGTTAGCTTCTGGAGAATGGATGGGTTGTTTCGGATTAACGGAGCCTGACCATGGATCAAATCCTGCTGGCATGGTTACCAATTACAAAGACGCTGGCGATCATGTTATTTTGAATGGAGCTAAAATGTGGATTTCAAATGCCCCGTTTGCTGATGTTGCTGTAGTTTGGGCAAAAGATGAAAATGGTGATATCCGAGGATTGGTTGTAGAAAGAGGAATGGAAGGATTCAGTACTCCTGAAACACATGGAAAATGGTCGTTGCGTGCAAGTGCAACTGGCGAATTAGTTTTTGATAATGTAAAAGTTCCTAAAGAAAATATTTTCCCAACTGTTAAAGGCCTTAAAGGACCTTTAAGTTGTTTGAATTCTGCACGTTACGGTATTGCATGGGGTGCAATTGGTGCAGCTTTAGATTGTTATGATACTGCATTAAGATATTCTCAAGAGCGTAAACAATTTGGTCGTCCTATTGGCGGATTTCAATTACAACAAAAGAAATTAGCAGAAATGATTACCGAAATTACGAAGGCTCAATTACTAACGTGGAGATTAGGTGTTTTAAAGAATGAGAATCGTGCAACGCCTGCTCAGATTTCGATGGCAAAGCGTAACAATGTAAATATGGCAATTCAGATTGCAAGAGAAGCTCGTCAGATGTTAGGCGGAATGGGAATTACAGGTGAATATCCAATTATGCGTCATATGATGAACCTTGAAAGTGTAATTACTTATGAAGGAACTCACGATGTTCATTTATTAATTACGGGTATGGATGTAACTGGATTTAATGCCTTTACTTAAAATTTGAATTTGGCTTACAAAATTTTAATTTGATTTTTAAAATTGAATGTAACCAATTAAGCAGAGTTCAGTTTAAGTCGTCAGTTATTTATCGGGGTATTTAAATTTTTCTTATGTTTGCCCCACAATTAAAAGGTCGTGTGGCCGAGCGGTTAGGCAGAGGTCTGCAAAACCTTGTACAGCGGTTCAAATCCGCTCGCGACCTCAGAAATCCCTGGTTGAATTCAACCGGGGATTTTTATTTTACAATCTCCTGAAAATACCTAGATTTATTTTAGGTACGCTCAACAAGCATAATTCGCATCCGAATAAGCATTTTTCATTACCTAAATCCCACTAAAAAGTGACTAATAATTAGGACTAAAATATTTACCTATTTTACAAGGGAAATCAATTGATTTTTACTTACTTTGACATCCCTAAACAACCTTTACAAAATCACAACCTTACCAACTAGTTTATGAAAAAACTACTACTTGCAGTTTTCTGCTGCATAGGTGCATTTTTGATGACCACTCAAACTGCATCGGCAACCCACTTAATGGGTGGTAATATGACCTATGAATATTTAGGTCTTAATTCGGGTACTGGATTATATGATTATCGTGTTACGTTAAAAATTTATCGATTGTGCGATCCAGGTAGTTCGCAATTACCAAATAGCACCTCTTTGGGAGTTTATCAGGATAATCCCGGCAATCCTGCTTTGAAGCAACGTATTGCTCTTGCAACATTAAACCTGATTTCGCAGCAAGCGATAGTGCCTCCTAACGCTGGGGCTAGCTGTTCTTTTGCTCCAAACGTTTGTGTTGAAGAAGGTGTTTATCAAACTACAATTTCAGTTCCTGCAAATACTACAGGATATTATTTCATGGCTGATCGTTGTTGTAGAAATAATAATATTGACAACTTAAACAATCCAGGTGCAACGGGGCAAGCTTATTATGCCTATGCACCAAATCCAACAATTGATAATAATTCTCCAACCTTCGCTGTACCACCGGTTCCATTTATTTGTGCAAATGACACTGTAAGTATTTTAAATCAAGCAATTGATGTAGATGGTGATTCATTAAGTTATGCATTCGTAACGCCATTTGCAGGTATATCAAGCTCAGGTAATCCAAATCCACAAGCTCCTACGAATTACACATGGCCAATTCCAACAGTTACTTACGCGAATAATTTTAGTAACTCGACACCGTTTGGATTAAATAGTTTTGCTACAATGGATCCTGCAACAGGTTTAGGTGTTTATGTTTCACCAAATCAAGGTTATTATGTTGTTGCAATTGAAATAAGTGAATATCGCAACGGTGTTTTAATTGGTGTCTCAAGATTAGATATTCAGATTATTGTAATTACTTGCCCTGTTAACCCTGCTCCAGCTTTAGCTAGCAATCAAACAACTTACACAATTCAAGAAGGTCAAACACTTTGCTTCAATGTTGGATACACGGATCCGAATGGTGATAGTTTATTTTTAACACATACTGGAGATATTTTTAATTCTGCGCTTGTAAATCCAACTGCAACATTACCCAATGTATCTGCTGACTCTGTAATAAGTGCTCAATTCTGCTGGTCAACTTCATGTAATCAAGGAAGAACAACTCCATATCAGTTTTCTACTTCTGCAACAGATAATGGTTGTCCTGCTAAAGTCACAAATACCGTATACACGATAAATGTATTAAATACTCAAGCGCCAACAGTAATGAATGGCCCTGATACATTGTGTTTAAATGCTGCAACGGGTATCGCTTATTCTGTTTCGTCTACTTCTGGTTATACTTACCAATGGTTAGTTACTAATGGAACACAAATTTCAGGATCAACTACGGCTAGTGCAGGAGTTACATTTGCCAATACAGGATTAGCAACTGTAAGTGTAGTTGCATTAAATTCTTTTGGTTGTCCTTCTGACACACTTAGAAAAACAGTATTTATAAAACCGCAACCAACAGTTGCTGCTGGAACCGATGTTTCATTTTGCTCAGGTGGTTCAGCTACATTAGGAGCCTCTACAACAAGTGGCTATACTTACTCGTGGTCGCCTGCAACAAACTTAAGCAGTAGTACAGTATCAAACCCTGTTGTTACTATTATTAATTCGGGGACAACTCCAACATCCACAAGTTATATCTTAACATCAACTCTTAACGGTTGTACCAATAAAGATACTGTAGTTGTAACTTCAAATCCATTTCCTGTTGCTAATGCTGGTAACAATACATCTATCTGCAGTGGTGCAAGTGCACCGTTGGGAACATTATCAACATCTGGATTTACTTATTCATGGGCTCCAGGATCAGGATTAAGCAACAATGCTATTTCAAATCCTGTGTTCTCATTAACAAACACTGGCATTACGCCTGACACATTACAATATGTGGTTTTAGTTGCAAATGGATTTGCATGTAGCACAACAGATACTGTTCAAGTAGTTGTAAGACCAGTACCGACTGCAGTAGCTGGTAATGATATAATTTTTTGCTCTGGAGCGAGCGGAACAATTGGTTCTGGCAGCACGAGTGGTTATACTTACAGTTGGACACCTTCAACAGGATT
>CAMBYJ010000118.1 GCA_945872015.1 Chitinophaga pinensis
AAAACGTTAATATCGTTGATGATTACATAGTAAGCGTTCGTATCCCAAAGGTCGCGGGCGATAAGTGCTTTTAATTGCGTTGTAATTAATTTCTCAGATGTTTTAATACCTACATTATCGCGTTTTATATTTTTCTTTTCTGCGTAAGCGATAAAATCTTCTAAAAAGTCTTTCGTGATTTTAAAATCATTTTTAAACTGATAAACATCTTTGTATTTACCCAATAGCATCGCACGATTAGCATCAACATAGTTTAATGTAAACTCATTTAATGTTCCGTTTCTTCTTAGTTCATCGTAGTACTTACTGCTCATGCTTGTATCCAATCCAACAAACACATCAGGCATAATACCACCGCCACCATATACAACACGACCACCCATTGTTTTGCATTTTAAGCTATCAATAAACTTGATGCTGTCTGCATGATAAAGTTCTCCATGCTGATAACGCATACTGATATCCATATCATAGTTTTCATCGCCTGGCTCATAATGTTTCTGAATACATCTTCCCGAAGGAGTATAATAACGCGCTATCGTTAAACGTACTGCCGAACCATCAGGTAATGGAAAAGGTTTTTGTACTAATCCTTTTGCAAATGTTCTTCTTCCTACAATAAGTGCGCGATCCCAATCTTGTAAAGCACCAGAAACAATCTCACTAGCAGAGGCAGATGATTCATTTACTAATACAACAACCTTCCCTTTTTCAAAACCACCCACCGATGTTGAGTAATTATCCTGACGAGGATTATTTTTTCCAATTGTATAAACAACTTCTTTTCCGTTACTTAAAAATTCATCTGCCAATTCAATGGCTCTGTTCAGATAGCCACCACCGTTATCAGATAAATCCAGGATAATGCTTTCTACTTTTTGTGCTTTTAATTTCTCTAACGCCTGTTTAAACTCTTCAACGGTACTATCGGCAAAACGACTGATTTTGATATAGCCAATTGTAGGCGTAATCATATAAGCAGCGTCAACGCTGTACAATGGAATTTTATCTCTTGTAATGGTAAAAGGAATTAACTCGTTATTCCCTCGTCTGTAAACATCAACTTTTACTTTAGTTCCTTTATTGCCTCTTAATTTCTTAAGTACATCGTTATTTTTAATGCCAATATTGGCTACACTGTTTCCGTCAATTTTTACGATTCGATCACCAGCACGTAAGCCTAATTTTTCTGATGGTCCACCAGAGATTGTTTGGGTAATCATGATGGTGTCTTCCAAAATACTGAACTGAACACCAATCCCTTCAAAATTTCCAACCAATGGTTCATTCACTTCTTTTAATTCTTCTGCAGGAATATAAACAGAGTGAGGGTCTAATTCTTTTAATAAATTTCTGATAGCATCATCTGAAATCTTTTTCTCATCAATACTGTCAACATAAGCATAATTAATCATGCTCATCAAGGCATCTAGTTTTTCGGCGGTAGGACTAATCTGTGCAATTGATTTTCCAAAAGAAAGGGTGAATAAAGCTGCTGTAATAAAGCATTTAAAGTAAAAACTTGGCCTGTAAATCATATGAATTGTTTTGAATATGCGAAGTTTAAAAATTTATTAATCGGATTATTTATTGTCAGAATCATTGCTAACAATCTTATTAACGAACAAATCTCTGAAATAGTTCGTGACAAAATAAATAACGGGTGACAAAACTGCTTTAATTAACCGAATTATAACGGTATTTTTGAAGTCAAATTGTCACGCTATTCAGATGGCATTTTAATTGCCAAAGGCGCGCGCCAAAAAAATTCAATTATGACTACAGGAAAAATAAATGTACAAACGGAAAATATCTTTCCGATTATTAAAAAGTTTCTTTACAGCGACCACGAAATCTTCCTTCGTGAATTAGTAGCAAATGCTGTAGATGCAACAGGGAAAATTAAAACATTAACCTCCATTGGAGAGAACAAAACGGAACTGGGGGAGTTAATGGTGGAGGTAATTATCGACAAAGAAAATAAAACACTTACTATTCGCGATCGCGGATTAGGAATGACAGCAGAGGAAGTTGAGAAATACATTAATCAGATTGCATTCTCAGGTGCAGAGGAGTTTGTCAATAAATATAAAGATCAGACAGAAGGAAATTTAATTGGTAAGTTCGGATTAGGCTTTTACTCTGGGTTTATGGTTTCTGATAAAGTGGAAATCTATTCCCGCTCTTTTAAAGCTACTGAAAAAGAGGCCATCCGCTGGAGCTGTGATGGAAGTCCTGATTACACCATGATTACCGACATAAAAGCAGACCGCGGAACAGATATCATCCTCCATATCAATGAAGAGTCGTTGGAGTTTTTAGAGGAAGCAAGAATAAAAACAATGCTTGACAAATACTGTCGCTTTTTACCAGTTTCGATTAAGTTTAAAGAGGAGCAAATTAATAATACGACTCCTGCTTGGGTTAAAAAGCCAAGTGAATTAACACACGAAGATTATTTAGCATTTTACAAGGAGTTATATCCAATGGCAGAAGATCCATTGTTTTATATTCATCTGAATGTGGATTTCCCTTTTAATCTTACCGGAATTCTTTATTTCCCTAAGCTGAAAAAGAATTTAGAAGTTCAGAAAAATAAGATTCAGTTGTATTGTCGTCAGGTGTTTGTGACTGATTCTGTAGAAGGAATTGTTCCTGAATTTTTAACCCTATTACACGGAGTAATTGATTCGCCAGATATTCCTTTGAATGTGAGTCGTTCGTATTTACAAAGCGATTCAAACGTTAAGAAAATAAGTAATCATATTCTGAAAAAAGTATCTGATAAGCTTGAAGAGTTGTTTAATGAAAACAGAACTGATTTCGAAGCGAAGTGGGACGATATCGGGGTGTTTATTAAATACGGAATGTTAAGCGAAGAAAAGTTTTATGATCGAGCAAAATCGTTTTGTCTTCTAAAAAATACAGATGCAAAATATTTCACATTCGACGAATATAAATTGGCGGTAGAGCCTAATCAGACAGATAAAGACAATAAACTTGTTTACACGTATACTTCTAATCTTGAAGAGCAATATGCATTTGTAGAGGCGGCTAAAAACAAAGGCTATGATGTTTTACAAATGGATGGTGTGATTGATAGTCATATTGCTAACTTTTTAGAGTATAAATTAGAGAACACTTCATTTATTCGTGTAGATGCTGATACTGCAGATAACCTGATTAAGAAAGATGATAAGCGTCCGATTTTATTATCCGAAGATGAGCAAACTGCCATTAAAGAACTGACGGAAAAAGCAGTTGAAAAGGAAAAATATTTTGTTCAATTGGAAGGACTTTCAGAAACAGATGCCCCTGCATTAATTACGCGTCCTGAGTTTATGCGTCGTATGAAAGAGATGGCTGCAACAGGCGGTGGATATGAATTTATGACTGGCATGGGTGAGCAGCTTAATCTGATCATCAATGCAAATCACCCCTTGATGAAAAAGGTCATAAGTGCTACATCAGAGGAGGAAAAGCAAAAAATGATGCGTCAGGCTGTTGACCTTGCAATGCTTTCACAGGGATTGTTAAAAGGGGAAGCATTAAGCGGATTTATTCGTCGTTCGGTAGAGCTTATTTAAGGTCTTAAAATTTATTCACAAATCAGCCTTGGTAATAAAATCACCGAGGCTTTTTTGTATCTTTGATGTAGAAAATAATAAAAATCAATATAACTATGAGTTACGAAGTAAATTGCAAATTAATGGAAGTGCAATCAGAACAATCTGGCGAAGGAAAAAATGGTCGTTGGGTAAAACAAACTTTTATCGGAGAAACAATGGATCAATATCCTAAAAAGATAGCATTCACTGCATTCAACGAACAACTAATTACACAGCTAAAGGGAATGTCAATGGGTTCAACAGTTAAAGTAAATTTCAGAGTTGAATCAAGAGAGTATAACGGAAAATGGTACACGGATGTACGCGCATTTGGCTTAACATCAATGTCGGCTCCAGCATCTCAACCAATGTCGTCACAAGGCGATTCTTACGGAGAGCAAGTACTAAACAATACAATGGAAGGTCTTACGCAATCTGATGCTGGTGATCTACCTTTTTAATTAGTAATCAAATCATAATTAATCCCGCACCCCGCGGGATTTTTTATTTATACAAATGATAAAAATATATTTGCAAAAAATCAGAAAATGAAAAAGACCGTCTTAATTATTACTCTCTTGTTTTGTTCTTTCTTTTCGAAAGCAGATGAAGGGATGTGGTTTCCTCAATTACTTCAGCAGTTAAATATTGCTGATATGCAAATGCGAGGATTGAAAATATCGGCAGAAGATATTTATAGTGTAAACAAAAGCAGTTTAAAGGATGCCATTGTTTTATTTGGTGGTGGCTGCACAGGAGAAATTATTTCCAAGCAAGGCTTGCTTTTGACCAATCACCATTGTGGTTTTGGTGAGATACAATCACATTCAACCATAGAGCATAATTATTTGAAAGATGGTTTTTGGGCTACCACGTTAAAGGATGAATTGCCTTGTCCTGGACTTACTGCTTCATTTGTAATTAGCATTACCGATGTAACAGCGCAGTTTAATGAAGTTTTAAAAGACGGAATGTCAGAGCAAGTAAGAAATGAAAAAATTAAAGATTTGGCCATGCAAATAGAAAAGAAAGCGATTGAAGGAACACATTACGAAGCAAAGGTTCGTCAGTTTTTTTCGGGCAACGAATTTTATTTAATCACAACAGAAACATTTAAAGATGTTCGTATGGTGGGTGCGCCTCCTTCATCAATTGGAAAGTTTGGTGGTGATACTGACAACTGGATGTGGCCTCGTCATACTGGCGACTTCTCACTGTTCCGCATATACGCTAACAAAGAGAATAAGCCAGCAGAGTATAACGAATCGAATGTTCCGTTTGTTCCTCGTTCGTCACTATCAATAAATATTGGTGGTGTGCAGGAGAATGACTTTACAATGGTATATGGTTTTCCGGGTCGTACACAGCAGTATATTTCTTCTTATCAAGAGGAAATGATTTTAAAAACAATTAATCCAGAGCGTATAAAAGTAAGAACAGAAAAACTGCGTATCATGGATGATGCTATGCGCAGCAGCGAAAAACTGCATATCCAATATGCTGCAAAGCAAAGTAGCGTAAGTAATGGATGGAAAAAATGGCAAGGTGAATCAAAGGGCTTGATAGAATCAAATGGACTAGAAAAGAAAGAAACATTGGAGCAAGGATTTAATCAGTGGTTATTAGCTAATCCTAATCAGCAACAAAAGTACGGACAAGTATTGCCAGGGCTAAAAGTTTTATATGCTGCTAACAGACCTTATATTTCTGCTAATAATTATTATTCTGAAGCGGCTTATGGTGTTGAGTTATTAACTTATTCGTTAAACTTTCAAAGCCTGGCAGAACTTTCTCTTGCTAAACAGATTGATGAAAGTAAATTGGCTACAGAGCAGAATAAACTTTTTAATACCATATCAGATTTTTATCGTGATTATGATCAAGCAACCGACAAACAATTTTTTCAATCGTTGTTATTGATGTTTGATAAGAATGTTCCCGATAGTTTAAAGCCTGTTTATTTTATAGAACAACGTAAAAAGTATCAAGGCGATTTTGTTAAATGGTCGGATGATGTTTATTCGAACACAATTTTTAGCGATTCAACAGCAGTAGCAAAATTCTTAGCTGCTTATAAACCGAGCATGGTAAAAAAGATTTTAAATGATCCTGCTTATAAATTGATGGAACCGATAGCATCGTATTATAAAACGAAAATAGCAGCTAAGGTTAACGGTATGTCGTTAGAGTTAGGAAAATTAAATCGCTTGTACATGGCTGCGCAACGCGAAATGAATACATCAAAAAAATATTATCCTGATGCGAACAGCACCTTACGTGTAGCTTATGGTAATGTAAAAAGTTATTTCCCTCGTGATGGAGTAAAATACAATTACTTTACAACGTTAGATGGTATCATGGAAAAGTATATTAAAGGTCATGAAGAGTTTGATGTGTCGCCTAAGCTACTTGATTTATA
>CAMBYJ010000119.1 GCA_945872015.1 Chitinophaga pinensis
CATTAATTTATAATTGCCCTTCATGTTAAATCGCTTATCAATTTCAATTACAGATTCTATTGCATCGAGTTCAATTACTTGAATAGACTTATCTGAATTCTTATAATGACAACCAATTAAATGCACTGTACCACGATGATAAACCATTCTCATTGGTTCAAAATTGACTAATACCAGATGTTCATGATCATAATACTTTATCTGAACAACTATCTTATTAGTAATTGCCCTTAATAAATCTTTAAGATATTTCTTATGTTTTGCTTTATAAATAAACTCCGACCAATCGCTATTTATAACAGCAGTACCAGGCACTAACTGAACAATCTCTGGGAAGCTTTCCACTGATACTCCCTTCTTCACATCTAGAATCTGAGAGAGTGTATCACCTGTTACTTTCTTAAGCCATTTCGATTTGAAATGTTCTATCAAGAAGAGGTTAACGTACTCTTGAAATGAGATAGATGTATCATTATCACTCGATACAATCATCCACGTTTTCTTGTTAAAAACACCTTCGGTAACAGCGACATGTATTTGCGCTGTATTTAAAACTTCGCTTATCTTTGTTAAGTCGCGGTAAATCGTTCGTTCAGAACAATTATATCCCAACGACTTTAATTTTGGATATAAAGTAGCTACTGTTTCTGGCCCTATCGACAAATATCGAATAACGGCCAAAATGCGTTCTATTTGCATAAAAGGAAGAATGGTGGGCAAATATTTTAATTAATATTTACATTTCCAAAATTATTTATATAAAACTTTAAATTAATAGCTAAAAAAAGAATGATTAACGACAAGTACCCTATTATAGAATTAAAAAAAGGCAAGGAAAAATCTATTTTAGCGAAACACCCTTGGATATTCAGCGGAGCAATTGCCAAAGAACCAAAAGGATTAAAGGAAGGAGAAATTGTAACCGTTATAGATAGCAATAAAACCTATTTAGCAACGGGTCATTTTCATAAGGCTACAATCTCAGTTCGCTGTATCGATTTCGATAACAATACAATCGACCAGCAATTCTGGAATAATAAAATTCAGGCTGCCTATGATTTTAGAAATACATTGGGCTTAATTAACAATGCAAATACAACGCTATTTCGCTTAGTGCATGGCGAAGGTGATGGTTGTCCTGGATTGGTAATTGACGTTTATGGCAAAACCGCTATTATACAAGTTTACACAAAGGGAATGTATGATGCAATTACGTTTATTAATAATGCGATAAAGGAAGTCTTCAACAATAATATAAAAGCAATTTATTCGAAAAGTGCCGAAACATTAGCTAAACATGGTGTTCAAAATATACTAGACGAGTACACCTATCGCCATGAAGATTTCCACGAAGAAAATTATGCTTTAGAAAACGATATTAAGTTTATCGTAAACTACATCGAAGGACAAAAAACAGGGTTCTTTATTGATCAACGTAACAACCGCTCGTTAGTACAGCATTACGCAAAAGGCAAATCGGTTTTAAATACATTTTGTTATACGGGAGGATTTTCGCTTTACGCAATAAAAGGTGGTGCTAATAAAGTCGTTTCGGTAGATAGTTCCAAAAAAGCAATGGAAGGTGTAGCTGCGAACATAGCATTAAACTTTCCAGATGCAAACCACGAAGGAATCACCGAAGACGTAATGACGTATCTTAAAAAATCGGATGAACAATTCGACTTGATTATTCTTGATCCACCAGCCTATGCTAAACATTTAAGTCAGGTTAAAAATGCAATGGTGGGTTATCGCAATCTAAATACAGAAGGTTTGAAGAAAATTAAAAAGGGAGGAATTTTATTTACCTTCTCTTGCTCTCAGGCCGTCGACACAGAGCTATTCCGAAAAATTATTTTTCAATCCGCATTGCAAGCCAATAGAAACGTACGCATCTTACATCAGCTATCGCAACCCGAAGATCATCCGATAAGCATTTATCATCCTGAGTCGGAATACCTCAAAGGATTTGTAGTTTACGTCGATTAAAAAAACTGATTACCTTTGCAACGCTATTAAAAACATCATGAACCAACTTCCTAATTTAAATAATTACAACAACGGAAACTTTTTTCTGATTGCAGGTACCTGTGTGGTAGAATCAGAAGAAATAACTTTTGAGACGGCTTCACATCTTAAAAAGATAACTGACCAATTAGGAATTCCTTTCATCTTTAAAGCATCATATCGTAAAGCAAATCGCACACGCGTTGATTCATATACTGGCCCAGGTGATTTAGAGGCATTAAACATTTTAAAGAAAGTTGGTGCGGAGTTAAACCTGCCACTATTAACGGATATCCACGAAAGTGATGAAGCTGCGATGGCTGCAGAATATGTTGATGTATTACAGATCCCTGCTTTCCTTTGTCGTCAAACCGACCTATTGGTAGCAGCTGCCAAAACTCAAAAAATTGTCAATGTAAAAAAAGGACAGTTTTTATCTCCGGAAGCAATGCAGTTTGCAATTAATAAAATCAAAGCTGCAGGTAATGATCGTATCTGGTTAACAGAACGAGGAACAAGTTTTGGGTATACTGATTTGATTGTCGACTTCAGAGGTATTCCAACAATGAATAGTTTTGGATGTCCTGTAGTAATGGATATTACGCACAGCGTTCAACAACCAAATCAGACATCAGGAGTTACGGGTGGACAACCAACGCAGATTGCAACATTGGCAAAAGCTGCTATTGCTACAGGTGCTAAAGGAATATTTTTAGAAACACATCCTAACCCTAAGCAAGCCTTATCAGATGGGGCAAATGCAATACAGCTAGACCGTGTAGAAGAATTATTAAGCGACTTAGTTATTTTACAACAAGCCGTTAATAAGATTACGCGTTAAAAAGAATTATCTGCGATTTTAAATCGGAATATCGGCTCTAAGTCGTTTAATTCATTGATCATACAATCTAAATCAGTGATGATTCCATTATTAAATCCGTACACCCAACCGTGAATTGCTAATGCGCGTTTTTCCCAGGCTTTTTGAACTACGGAAGTCTTAGCTAAATTTTTTACTTGCTCAATTACATTTAATTCAACTAATCGATTAGCACGCGTATTCTTGTCCTCAATTGCATTTAATTCCTCTGAATGTAATGCGTATACTTCTTTTATATTGCGAAGCCATTTGTTTATCACACCACCATAATCATCGTTATTCATTGCAGCTACTACTCCACCACAACCATAATGACCACATACAATAATATGTTCTACATGTAAAACATCAACTGCGTAATTTAAAACAGTCAGCAAATTAAGGTCTGTATGCACGACTAGGTTAGCAACATTACGATGTACGAATATCTCTCCTGATTTTGTATTGGTAATTTCATTCGCAGGTACACGACTATCAGAACATCCTATCCATAAGTAATGTGGTGTTTGTCCTTTGGTAAGATTATTAAAAAACTCTGGTTCCGTAGCTAACTTAGCTTTCGACCATTCCTTATTTCCTTCCAGCAAAAGCTGATAACTTTTATCGTTATCCATAATCATAGTTATTTTAACAAATGTACTTCTTTTTACCTGTAATAATCTAACAACCGATTATCCACTCACTTTTTATATTTTTGCAAGGTATGAATGATACAAGAAAAAAAATAGTTGCAGGAAACTGGAAGATGAATTTAAGTTTGCAGGAAGCACAAAGCTTAACAGCAGAACTCATCGGAATGATACAAGATGAAAAACATAATTCGTGTCACGTTTTTCTTTTCCCTCCTTTTGTTTACATCAATACAATTAACAAACAGATTCAAGATAATCCAATTCATGTTGGCGCGCAAAATTGTGCTGATCAGATGTCAGGTGCTTATACAGGAGAAGTTTCTGTGAGTATGTTAAATTCCATTGGAGCAAAAGCTGTTTTAATCGGACATAGCGAGCGAAGAACTTACTATCACGAAACCAATCAAAAGTGTTCAACTAAAATCAATCTTGCACTTCAACAAGGCCTCACTCCTTTTTATTGTATAGGCGAAACATTAAATGAGCGCAACGCAAATCAGCAGTTTGACGTAATAGAAAAGCAATTAAACGAAGGCATCTTTCATTTGAATGAAACTGATTTTTCGAAATGTGTGATTGCTTATGAACCTGTTTGGGCTATTGGCACAGGACTGACAGCAAGTCCTGAACAAGCACAGGAGATGCATGCATTTATCAGAAACAAAATTGCAGATAAATACTCTTTGGATATTGCTCAAAAAATTTCGATACTGTATGGTGGTAGTTGTAACGATCAAAATGCGAAGGAACTATTTGCATTGCCTGATGTTGACGGAGGATTAATCGGAGGAGCATCGTTAAAGTCGAGAAACTTCATGAATATCATCAACGCTATTTAATAATTTACCAACTCAACGTGAATCAAAATAGCAATCGGTATTTTATTGAACTTGCCTATAAGGGAACTAACTATCATGGCTGGCAGATACAACCTAATGCCATCACCGTTCAGGAAGACTTAAATAAAGCACTTTCTATTCTTGCAAAAACTCCTATTGAAACATTAGGCTGTGGACGAACAGATACTGGTGTACATGCCTCGCAATTCTATGCTCACTTTAATTCGGTTTTAGAATCAGATGAGATTAAAACGTGGGTAAAAAAACTAAATTCAATTCTGAAAAACGATATTTTTATTTTTGATATTCATGCTGTAGATGCAGAAGCGCATGCCCGTTTTGATGCAACTTCGAGAAGTTACAGTTATTATATTGCTAAACATAAAACAATTTTTCTTCGTGATTTGATGTGGTATTCTCCAGTCAAATTAGATGTAACTTATTTGAACTCTTTAACAGATATTTTAAAATCAAACCGACAATTTGAAAGCTTCAGCAAAACAGGTGTTGAGCAATCAACTTACGAATGTGATATTACAGAAGCTTTGTGGATAGAACATGAACATACTTATCAATTTAAAATATCCGCTAATCGCTTTTTAAGAGGAATGGTACGGGCTATAGTTGGAACATTTTATGAATTCAACAAAACACAATTACCAGCAAACGAATTAAAAAGAATTCTTGAAGCAGCCAATCGCAGTGAAGCAGGAGCTGCAGCACCACCACAGGGATTATTCCTCGAACAAATAACTTATCCGTATTTAACAAAGACTAATCAATCGCCATTTCAACTATGAGCGTAAACGGAAAAGCATTCGATAAGAATTTACTGTTTCGAATTTTACACTTTGTTAGACCCTACCGTAAATTATTTTTAGGAAGCATTCTGCTTACCTTGTTATTAGCAGGACTTTCTCCTTTACGTCCAATTATTACCCAATACATTTTAGATCATTGCCTTGACTTTGAGCATCAGCAAACATTGCTCAATTTAACTATTCTTATGATTGGCATATTGATGCTACAATCAGTTGTTCAGTTTATGCATGCGTGGACAACCAATCTACTAGGCCAATATGTCATTCGTGATTTACGAAAAGATTTATTTAACAAACTCATTCACTTTCGACTTACCTATTTCGATAAAACACCTGTTGGAACAGCAATAACAAGAAGCGTATCCGACATGGAAACGATAGCCGATATTTTTTCGGAAGGTCTTATTATAATTATAGGCGACTTACTACAACTCACCGTAATAATTGGTGTCATGTTATATACCGACTGGAAAATAACATTAGTCTGTTTAACTACTATACCTTTATTGTTAATTGCCACCAATGTATTTAAAAATAAAATCAAGGCAACGTTTGGCGATGTACGTACGCAAGTAGCAGCCTTGAATTCATTTGTTCAAGAACATTTAACTGGAATTCGTATAGTACAAATGTTTAATCGCGAAGAAACAGAATTAGAAAAATTTAAAATCATTAATCGCAAGCATCGAGATGCAAATATAAAATCGGTCTGGTACTACTCTATCTTTTTTCCAGTAGTAGAAATTTTATCAGCTATTTCAATTGCTTTATTAGTTTGGTGGGGTTCAGGAGAGGTAATAACAAATG
>CAMBYJ010000120.1 GCA_945872015.1 Chitinophaga pinensis
ATTAGATGAAAAGATGAATGATGTTGCATTTACTGCTCATACCTACAAGCATACAACCATGGGATTTTTTGCCGATGTAGTAGATATGCCAAATCAATATGATTTCTCTTTACAGTTCTTCAAGAATTTTTATCGTCCTGAATACGCAACAATTTTAGTTGTTGGAGATGTTACTCCGGATGCTGTAAACAAATTAGCCGAAAAGTATTTTGGCATGTGGCAGACAGGTAACTATGTAAGTAAAATTCCTGTAGAGCCCGCTCAAGCAGAAACTCGTTTTACGCATGTAAAAGTTCCTAATTTCCCTCCAGTGGTTTCCTTGAATTATAAGTCGCCTGCATTTGATGATTCTAAAATTGATATGCCAGCGCTTGATTTATTAAACACGATTTTGTTTTCTGAAAAGGCAGACTTATATAAGAAGTTAGTTATTGATGAGCAGAAAGTAAGAGATATTGGTGGCTATGCTTCAAACACACGCGACCCTTATTTATCTCAAATAAGTGCTTCACTCGTTGATGAAAAAGATATGCAATATGTGAAAGATGAAATCACCAAAGCAATCGAGAAATCAAAAACAGAATTAGTAGATGCGTCAACGTTAGAACAGGCAAAGATGCGCATGAAGTACAGCTTCGCGATGGGAATGGATAGTCCTACCAGTATTGCAGAAGCTTTATCTGGTTACATCTGGGTAACAGGCGATGCTGAATCAATCAATAAAGCTTATCAGTTATACGATAAAGTGACTCCACAGGATTTGATGGATGTTGCAAAAAAATACTTTGTATCTGCAGGACTAACAATCGGAACTATTTCGGGTGCGGATAATTGTCCAATAAAATAATTATAAACATGAAAAAAATACTCTCTATACTGTTTCTACTATTGGTTAGCATGCAAATTAACGCTGCTGATGTAGTAGAATTGAAACTACCTAAATCAGATTTAGTTGTAGTTAAATTGATGTTTAAAAATGGTTCTATCTGTGATCCTGTAGGAAAAGAAGGTTTGACTTCCTTAACAGCAAGTGTGATTGCAGAAGGTGGTACTTCGAAAATGACAAGTACACAAATAAAAGATTTGATTTATCCTTGGGCTGCTTATTACGGAGTGTCTGTAGATAAGCAAGTTTCTATTTTTACGTTTGAAGTTCATAAAGACCATCTTGATAAATTCTATCCAATCATAATTGACCTGATTAAAAATCCACGATTTGCTGATGATGATTTTGCTCGTGTAAAATCAAATCAATTAAATTATGTTAGTGAAGTAATTCATTCTTCTTCGGATGAAGAGTACAGTAAGAAGTACTTAGAGAATTTATTATTCAGAGGCACAAACATGGCTCACCTTGTTGGTGGAACAGCTGATGGTGTAAATAGCATTACGATTGCTGATGTAAAAGCGCAGTACAAAAATTTCTTTGGAAGTAACAACCTTACAATTGGTATTGCAGGAAATTATTCTGATGCATTCTTATCAAACTTAAAAAATGATTTAGGTGGATTAGCAAAAACAGCGATGGTTGTTCCTGAAGCCGGAAAAGGAAGAAGGCCAAATGGAATTCAGGTGGAGATTGTATCGAAAGAAAATGCATTAGGTTCTGCAGTGTTTGCAGGATTTCCGATGGAGTTAACTCGTGCGAATGATGACTTCGCTGCATTAATGATTGCAAACTCATGGTTAGGTGAACACCGTAAATCGTATTCTCGTTTATATCAGAAAATTCGTGAACAACGTTCGATGAACTATGGCGATTACACCTACATTGAATGGTATAATAACGGTGGTGGAAATATGTTACCTCGCGCAGGATATCCTCGTTTGAGTAATTACTTTTCTATCTGGTTACGTCCTGTTCAAACAGCTAAAGGATTAAAAGGTCAATATCCAGAATTAAAAGATATTGAAGTTGGACATGCACATTTTGCTTTACGTATGGCATTACGTGAAATGAGTACTATGATTTCAAACGGAATGAGTAAAGAAGATTTCGAATTGACAAGAACTTTCCTACGTTCATACATGAAGTTATATGCACAAACGCCAGAGCAGCAATTAGGTTATTTATTAGATAGTAAATTCTATGGACGTAAAGATTGGTTAAAAGAAGCAGATGCTTTATTAGCCAACTTAACTGTTGAGCAAGTGAATGCTGCTATGAAAAAATACTGGCAGACGAATAATATGTTCATTGCGATTGTAACAGATAAATCAGAAGCTGTTCCCTTAGCAAGAAGCTTAAGAGATAATTTAGTTTCTCCAATGAGTTATAGCAATACATTGAAAGGAGTAATGACTAATGAAATTTTAACAGAAGATAAAGAAGTAGAAAAGTTTCCAATGAAAGTTACTTCAGTTGAGATTATCGATGATGCTACAACTTTCAAGAAATAATAATTAATAGTAATTGATGCAGGCGATCAAATTGGTCGCCTGTATTTATTTATAGAATGGCAAAACGAGTAGCGATAATAGGAGGAGGGGCAGCAGGATTTTTTTCTGCCATCTGCATGGCGGAAAAAAAATCGCATCTCGATATATCCATATTTGAAAAGTCGAACACAGTATTAGGCAAAGTAAAAATTTCGGGAGGCGGACGATGTAATGTTACGCACCATTGTTTCGATCCGAAAGAACTCATTCGTTTTTATCCGAGAGGAGGAAAACAATTATTAGGTCCTTTTCACACCTTCGGACCAACACAAACCATTGAGTGGTTTAAGAAGTATGATGTAAAACTCAAAGTCGAAGAGGATGGAAGGATGTTTCCTACTACTGATAATTCAGCTACCATTATCAATTGTTTTTTAGATGCGGTTGATCATTATGGCATCAAAGTAAAAACGCAATCAGGCATCGAGAAATTAACTCCTCTTGAAAATGGAAATAAAGGATGGCGCGTTAACTTTCAGCATGGAGGAACATCAGACTACGATGCTATTGTTTTAGCGACAGGTAGCAGTTCAAATTTCTGGAATATGTTGAAAGAACTGTCGATTGAAATTATTGCTCCAGTTCCGTCTCTGTTTACGTTTAATTGCAAAGATGCACGCTTGAAGAATTTAGCTGGTGTTGCCTTCAAACAGGTTAAAGTGAAAATTCAAGGGACAAAATTAGAGAGTGAAGGTCCATTGCTTATTACGCATTGGGGCTTAAGCGGACCAGGAATATTGAAGTTATCGTCATTCGGTGCTACACATTTAGCTGAGCTGGATTATAACTTTAAAATCACCATTAATTTTTTACCAAGCTTGAATGAGGATGAGGTATTTGAAATTCTCAATGACTTCAAAAATAACAACAGCAAAAAACAGATTATAACGGGTTCGTGCTTTTCGGAAATCCCTAAACGTTATTGGCAACAGTTAGTCGAGCTCTTACAACTCGAAACTAAAAACTGGGCGGATGCATCCAAACAGGAAATTCGAAAGTTAACATTATCGCTTAGTGCTGCAGAGTTTAGCATAAATGGAAAGAGTACCAACAAAGATGAATTTGTGACTGCGGGCGGCATCGATTTAAAAGAAATTGATTTCAAGTCGATGAAGATTAAGAAATACGAGAACTTATTTGCTGCTGGTGAAGTAATGAATATTGATGCGCTTACGGGTGGTTTTAATTTTCAGAATGCATGGACATCAGGCTATATTGCTGCCAATGCAGTTAATGAATCATTAGAAGGGTAAAAAAATTACTTTTGTAGTAAATGGAAGAAAACAACAATTCAATTCTTGAGAAGTTAAAGGAGAAAGATCTTATTCCTTCTGCATTGCTGTTTTTGTTTGTGTTGATTCCATTCTTACCAAGATTTGGCGCTTTGGATGCGATGGGATTTCACTGGATGTGCTTCGCGATTTTAAATGTGATTACTTCCTTTTATCTGATCAATAAAAATCAGCTTGTTCAATTTCCAATTTCGTTTAAACCTTTATTGTTTTATTGTTCGTGGATTTTAATATCCATCGTATCCTGTTTATTTGCTTTTAATAAAATTGAAAGTATCGTAGTGCTTTCAAGAATGATGATTGTCCTCGCAGGGATTTACAATCTGATTTGTCTATTGAAAAACAAACGTGAATTACTAGAAATTTTATTGAAGTTGTTATTGGTTGCGTTGGTAGTGGAATCCGTGTATACCATCTGGATGCTGTTTTATAACTTCACACGTTACAATGCGATTGATGATATTGTTTACTTCATTCGATTCTTTGCGGGAAATAAAAATATTCTAGCTGCATCCATAGCCGTTAAAATCCCGATTGCATTTTACTACTTACATCAATCGAAAAGTAAAAAAGAAATTGCAAGCTATACTAGTATTTTATTTCTAGGTGTCTCTGCAATAATTATTTTAAATGCACGTGCTACTTACGTTTCTGTTTTCTTACAGTCGGTATTATTTATTGGTTATGAAATTTTAAGCTGGATAAAGAACGGTAAAGAAAAGACCTACTTACAAAAAGCCATCACTTATTTTGCTGTGTTTTCTCTTGCAATTGTTTTATGGCAGGTTGTTTTTTCTCAGATTGAAAAATCGAAAAAGACTGTTTCCTACGGCGACATTAACAAACGAATTGCATCCATTGAGTTTACGCAATCGGGTAGTAGTAGTCGTTTTGTTTATTGGAACGAAGCCTATGATTTTATCAAGAAAAATCCTGTAATAGGAGGAGGCTTAGGTAACTGGAAAATACATGCAATTAATTACGAGCAGAATTACAGAACTAGTTTTGTTTGCTCTAAACATGTACATAATGATTTTTTGGAAGTCGCTGCCGATAGCGGAATAGTAAGCGCACTTTTTTTTACTTTGTTTTTTATTGCTTTAGGATTGTTGCTATTAAAATCGAGTTTACAATTCAATCAAGAAAATAATATGTTGGCATTTATGCTCTTCTTGATGTTAATGGCTTATATTATCGATAGCTTTTTAAACTTCCCTTCTGAACGTCCGATAATGCAAAGCTTGCTGATAGTTATTATTGCTATAGCGACTATTTATTTTTCAGGAAAGGAAATTAAAAATATTTCAATCAACAATCCTTTATCATTGGTATTATTAATTTCCATTTGCTTCAGCATGTACATAAGTATTAACACTTACTATTCGATGTGCTTACAAGCTAAAGTAAGAGCGAAAACAGCGAAGATGTCGGAGGTAAAAAGCTTTCCTGCCATTCCAAATATTACCGAGTATGTGATGCCAATCAACGGAGTGCAAGCAAATTATTTTTATACGAAGAAAGATTACAAGAAAGCGGAATATTATTTATCAAAGAAAGGAAACACAAATCCGTATTACTATTATACCGAATATGTGAAGAGCAGAATATTATTCGCGCAACGTGATACAATGAATGCAATTAAATATGCATCTATCGCTTTCAAAAATCGTCCTGCCGACTTAAACATGTTTAATAACCTGGCTTATTTTTATCAAACCAAAAAGGACACGGCCAATATTAGTAAGTCGTACGCGATAATGAACGCATGCATTAAAAATCCGAAGGCTGCCGATAGTTACGCTTCCTATTATCTGAAAGCAAGCAACGATACTAACTTTGTTAAGCAGTTTTTAGCAACAAAGATTCAGGAATTCCCGAGTGATACGATCTTAAAAAAGACGCTTAAGAAATTACAATAACCTATTTCGAAATCATCAACTTTCCTCTTGATGAACTTAGGTTATTACTGATTTCGTAAATATAAAGTCCGCTTTTAAATTTAGTAAATAATATCCAGGTAAATTCGTTTAGTCCTTTATTCATAAGGCGAGATTTAATTAGATTGCTTCTTAAAAATTAATTCCTTGCATAAATACGTAAATTAAAAAATAAAGAAATTAACTATCCGTTAAGGAAAAGATTCAGTTATCTTTGCATCTGCATTGGGGTCGACAGGAATCGACAGTATGTGCAACTGGTAAGTAAGCATGCAGGGCGTTGTTAGTGGTCCCTTAAAACGCAACTCTC
>CAMBYJ010000121.1 GCA_945872015.1 Chitinophaga pinensis
ATCTCGAAAACCCAAGCGACTACTAAGCATGTAGAAAGCTTATTATTTCCTTATCTGGACGTGGGTTCAACTCCCACCGGCTCCACGAACTTTGCCTCGCGCCGAGGCGCAAAAAAAGCTCATTTGAATTTCAATAGACACGGGTTTAAACCCGTGTCTTGAGGATTTTGATGGGCTTTTTTATTTGCTACGAAGTAGCAAAAGGCAAAGTTCGTGGGAGCTTCATTTATATTCAAACAGGGACGGGTTTGCCTGAAATGTGCTCGCGCTACTACAGGCCCATCCCTGTTTTTTAAACATTGAATTCTAATACTTGCAAAATAGGTAACGATGAAATTATATAGGATGCCTCATATTTTTAAATTCCTTTGAATTAATCAAATTCCGATATTACAAAGGCACGGGTTTGCCTGAAGTGAGCTTGCGCTACTACAGGCCCGTGCCTTTGTATGAGATGTCGCATTTTCAATCCCGTTAGATTGGGAAGCGAATTAGCACATTATCAAATTAACAAATTAGCAAATTAAAAATCCACCTTTCCCAAATTATACTTATACATCAACACCGACTTCTGTTGCTTCGCTTGTAAATCGACAAGTTTAAGACGGGCGTTGACCATGTTTGATTCGCGGGTGTTGACTAAGAACAAGGAGCTTTCTCCAGTTTCAAATAAGGTATTCTCAGCGTATAATAATTGCTCATATCCTCTTACGGTTTGCTCGTAGGAGATAATCTGCTGATTCAATAAAATCAATTCCTGCTCATTCGCTTTTATTTTATTCGTCAACACATTGGTTTTTCGTTCTCGTTCATAGCTAGCATCCTGCAATTTGATTTTCGCTAATTGTAATCCACCTCGCTCTTTTCTCAATAACACCGGAACAGAGAATGTAAATCCCCATTTGTAGTTATTCAAATTGTACGTTAAGGCCTCACTGTTAGTAGTAGCAAAACTGAGCGCATTGTAATTCAAATTCAAGACAGGCTTCAACTGTTCTTGCTTCCAGCGTTTGTCAAATTCCAACGACTGAATTTTGTAATTCGCTAAATTGATTTGTGGATGTTGTTTAATGATATCTTCTATTGCCTCTTGCATCAGTATTTCAACATTTGGCAATGTCAACGATGGGGTAGTGCCTTCACGAATCATTAATGGTAGTTCATCGGCCGTCCATAGATAAGAGGAAATCTCAAAACTGCGTTTAATAAATTCTAATCGCGCCTGCTCTTTACTCAAGTAACGTTCTTGTAATTGTACACTTGCTTCAAGGGTATCTAACATAGGACGATCACCATATACAGCACTGCTTTTTATTGCAGCGAATCGTTGTTGGTTTACAGCATACACTTCTTCCAACACTTTAAAATTCTGATAGCTTTGAAACCAATTCCAGTAAACTGAACCCGCTTCCAACAATATATCATTCATCATTAATCGCTGTTCTTCCACGGTCGCCTTTTGATAGACTTCTGCCTGGCGAAATGCATTTCTTCGTTGATCAAAAAGTAATCCTTGTAATACAGGAAGTGAAGCTCCCACCTGATACAATCCACCATCAGGTGTTATCCATTCAGGATTTATAAAATCACCGTAAGTACTATTATAACCTGATTTTATATCGATACCCGCCCAAGTAGGAATAGATATTCCTGCATTGAAATATTGAAAATATTCTTTCTGTCCGTAATACTTTTCATCAATCGTGCTGGAAATTTTCGGATCGAAACTACCACGTGCACTTAACATCGTTGCTTTACCTTCATTAATTTTCAATTGAGCCTGCTTTGCAACAGGATGAAAATTCTTGACATAGTAAATGAACGTATCAAGATTTAAAACAACGGTTGAGTCGTTTGCTTTAACTGATACAGCAAATAGGAGTGATAATATTAAAAATTTTAATTTCACTTTGATTCTTTTTTCGTTTTACTTTCTTTTGGTTGATAATAATCTGGAGGGAATCCGTTGGTCTGGCGCCATAGTTCATAACCAATAGTTACGGTCTTCAGGAAGGCGATACCGTTAGCACCTGCACCAACCTTTAATGCAGCTGGCCACGGATGATCATTTTTATCAGGTGCAACCAAAGCTCTGTATTTTCCATTATCGCTGATAAAATTATCAATTGCTACGATTTTACCTGTATATGTACCGTAGCTGATATTTGGCCATCCAGAGAAAATTACAGCTGGCCATCCATCAAACTGCACTTGTACTTTTTCACCTTTGCTTACTAAAGGTAAATCAACAGGATTAATATACATCTCCACGGCTAAATCATAATTAGCAGGCATGATAGTAACAAGTGGTTGTCCCTCTTTAATATTCTCACCTAATCCTTGTTGAACAGCTTTCGTGATATATCCATCTTGAGGTGCTTTGATATAATACATACCGCTTCTCACAGAATAATTCATGAATTGATTTTGCAACTTTGTTACAGACATTTCACCATCGTACATATTACTAACAGCTGTAAACTTTTCTGATTCTGCTTTTGATAGCTTATCCTGATATTCAGTTTTAATACTTTGTATTTCAACTCGTGCATTTAGTACTTCATTGCTTGATGTCATTAATTTGTTTTCCTGTGACATCATTTTTGAAAGGGCCTCCTGCATTTTCATTTTACGAATTTCAAGATCTGTCAACGATTTCAAACCTTGCTTGTAAAGTTCTTGCATACGATCATACTGCTCTTTTGCGATTTTATAATTTAGCTTTTCAGCTTCCAACGTTACACTGTCTGTTGCCACTTTTAGAAAAGCTTGTTTTAATTTATTTGAAGCTTGTTCTAACTTTAACATTTGTGTTTGTGAGATAGCATCAATCTGATTATCGAGTGAACGAACTTTATCCATATACCCTTGAACAGAGAGCTCTTTCGATTTTAACTGTTCTCCTGTTCGTTTAACTAATGATGAATCAAGATAGTCTTCTTTAATTTCCGAGATGAATAAAATCGTATCACCTTTTCTTACAAGATCACCTTCTTTCACATACCACTTTTCAACGCGACCAGGAATGATACTTTGAATTGTTTGCGGACGCTGATCAGGACGAAGAGCAGTTACATTTCCGATTGAACGAATGTTCTGCGTCCAAGGTAGAAACAAGAATATGATGAATAAAACAAGTAGATAATAAAATATCTTCTTAATAACAGACTTATACTTTTTCTCTTCTATTGTTTGCAAAGAAGAAAACTCATCTGCTGGTTTTATATTGTTTTTAGGAGATAGGTTAAGCATGGCTGATAGTTCCTGATTTCATTAAATAACTTCTGTTACATTTTGATAAAAAGTATTCATCATTTGTAATGGCAATAACGGTACAGTTGAATTTATCTGATAATAGATAATCTGTTATTTTATTTTTATCGTTTTCTGAAAGATTTTCAAAACAATCTTCAAGCAATAACAATTTAGGGTGATGTACAATTGCACGAGCTAAAAGTAACTTCTGAATTACACTCTTCGGAAAACTTTGTCCATCGTTATACACTTTTGTGTTGAGTCCTTGAGGTAACGATTTCACAAACTCTTTTAACATTAATAAATCGATGACTTCTAATACATCATTCGTTGTTACATTTTCACGACCTAAGGTAATATTGTCTTCAATGCTACCATTAAAAAGCTCATCACCATTTATACAAGTTCCCGTATTAATTCGAATCGAATCCATATTATAATTTCCAACTGGTAAATCATTAAAACAGACATTACCCTTTTGGAATTGGAATTGACCAGAGATTAACTTCATCAATGTTGATTTACCTGAGCCATTATATCCTTGAATTGCAACTTTAGCTTTAGAAGCAACTTGAAGATTGCAATTATCAATGGTTGCACCTACAGCATTCGGATAACTAAATTTAACCTCTTTTAATTCGACTACGAAAGGATGAGCTTTATCGATGATTAATCCATCCGAATTACTTTCGAGATTAAGGTCACTTACTTGTCCTATTTTTTCTAGAGAGGTCAATACATCATAGATAGTTTCGAGACATAAAATAATTTTCTCAACAGAACCAATGACTAATAAAATGATAAGCTCAGCAGCCACAAACTGACCGATATTCATTTGCTGATTTATTACAAGAACACCACCAATACTTAATAAACAAGCTGCAATGAAAACTTTAAATCCTATCAAATAAACCATTTGCTGTCTTAAAACAGCATAATGATTCTCACGAGCTGTTAAATATTTATTTACTCTTCGATCTGTTTCGGCTCCTGCAAGATGAGTACTACCTGCCATTTTAAACGACACTCTTGCACGCGCTAATTCCTGCAACCAAAAAGCGACATTGAATTTATTTCCTGACTCTTTAAGACTTGTTTCAAACCCTTTTTTACTGGTGTATTTCAGAATAAAGTACAACACAAGTAATACGGTTATACTTAATAAAATAAAGAGTGGATGATAAAGTGATAGCAAAAACAAACCAAAAACAATCTGCAAAGTTGCTAATGAAAAATCAATAAGAATTTTTGATAACCCTTTTTGTACAGTTGTGATATCAAAAAAACGATTCATTAATTCAGGAGCATATTTTTTATAGAGTTCTTCTGATTTAATATTCGGAATACGAAGAGCAAAGTCGAACGCTGCTCTTGCAAACAATGATTGCTGAATATTTTCAGTGATACGTAATTGCATAACTTGTAAAGTACCTGCTAAAACAATACCGGCGATGACAATAATAATTAACACGACAAAAGAAATAGATATTTCACCTCCTTGTATAATATTAATAATTGCTTGAATTCCGAGCGGCAATGTTAGTGCAACAAGTCCACTGAAAAATGATAGCGAATAGATCTGTCGTATCTCCTTATTATTTGCTTTTAATAAGGACCAGAATCTGATTAACGGGTTAGGGTAGTTATCCATTATTTTTTTGTTATGGTAATAGATTTAAAAATAATATCGGTAAAAAACTGCTGAATATGATCATCAGTACGGGAAATATTAGTTAAACGTGGGAGATGATCAGTAAAATGATGCTGTAAGTGCGCACCTTCAATAACAGTGGAGATGAGCATATTTGGAAATTTATACTTAGGATTATATTCAAGAACAATCTCGGAAACCTTTTCAACAAATTTTTTATACTCACTGTAGGCACCAATTTTATTTTCATTATCGACTTCTTTATTCAAAAATGATTTTGTTGATTCTGTAAAAGCGATACTATTCAACTTTTTCAAATTTATGTAATCGTACTTTTCATCATTATCTATTTTATCGGTAATTAAACTAATTGCTCGCTCTAACTTAACTTTAGAAGAAGTGATATTAGTGGTAGCAAATACTAAACGATATTCCATCCAGCTCCAATACCAAGATATTAGATAGAGTAGTAACTTTTGCTTACTCTCAAAATAGCGATAAACAGAGGACTCCGTTGAATTGATAGCATGCGCTAATTTACGTATTGTAAAATCCTCATATCCCATTGAGTTAATCATATCAATACTTTTCGCTATGATTTTCACACCTAAGTCGCTGCTATTAGGATCTTTAAGATAAAGCTTTGAATTTACCTGAATGGGAATCGCGGTAGGAAGTTCAAACATAAACAATGTTATTTTGGGCAAATGTAATAGTAATACTATCACAAATGCACAATTTTAACATAATTTAACAAATCAGATGGAGAATGCTTACTTCTACATCTAAAAACTTATAGCAAAAAAAATCCCCGGGCATTCACCCAGGGATTTTTAAAACAATTAACCAAAAATTTATTCAACAATCAAACGATTGGTCTCCGAAGAATCACTAGTTTGTAATTATAAGTGTAGATAGATATGTTGCTTCTATGAAAATAAATTTCGGCCTCAGTTTATTCGGTTTTTGACGAAGGTAAAATTGCGTTAAGCAAATTTAGAAGTTCCGAGCTTGTGAGGAAATCACTGAATTTGTAGCAATTTTATCTAGGAAAAAATTTGCATAG
>CAMBYJ010000122.1 GCA_945872015.1 Chitinophaga pinensis
AACAATCTTCCATCCGTCAAACGAAAATCGCTGTACTCAGTATTCAATATTTTATTGATACGCTGATCCTCTACCTGCACGCGATTTATTCTATACGTAGTATCGTTTACATACACATCTTGTATCACAGGTTTATTCAAATCTTTTTCTTCTAACGAACGCTTTAGTTTTTTCTTATTCAACGAACTTAAAATATAAAACTGCGAACCTAAACTGTCTTCTAAGTAAACAGAGTTAAAACGATTTTCATTTTTCTTGTACGCAAAAAAGTTTCCGTAAAGTAGTGCTTGTACAATTTCAAAATTGACTTTCATCTGTAACATCTTGTTGATCGATTCAAAAGACGTCACTTCATATTTGTTATTTATTTTGTCGAGAATTTTAACAGAATCTTCTGTAATCATTAATCGCGCAACTTCAATTCCTAAAAGCGGAGAAACAGAAATCCAAATGACACTATCTTTTTTACTGCGGTAGCTAATGTTAAAATTCATTTCGTTGCCTTCTCTAACAACTGTAACACTTGCTTTGGCTGTTACTAATGCAGAATTAAATGAACATGAATCTAATTTGTCCTGTAAATCCTGCACCGACTTATTCACCATAGGTTTAATATCGGCCGCAACAGGAGCAACTACCTTTTTTTGTGTCCTGCAACTACTCACCGTCACTAATAAGGAAAGGGCAAAAGCAAATCGAACAAAATAATTATTCATAGTAGCTGCGGTCATTTATTTTGCGGTCAATTTGTTCGGTATGATCTCCTGTAGTTTTTGCTTTTTTCCAAAGCTCTACCGCTCCGTTCACATTGCCTAATTTAAATTCAATATCGCCTGCATGTTCAAGGATAGTTCCATTGGTTGCACCACCATTTTGAATGGCTTTTTCAATCCATTTTTTTGCTTCGCTGTATTCTCCTTTCACAAATAAAATCCATGCATAAGTGTCTTCGTAAGAAGGATTACCCGGACTTAACAAATTTGCTTTCTCCGACATAGATGCAGCTTTAGCGAGATTCTCTTTTCGAAGTGATAAAAAGTACGACCAGTTATTTAAAACCATAATATTCGCTGAGTCTAACTGGTAGGCCTTACCGAAATATTTATCCGAATCTTCAAACTTTTTCAAGGTATTGTAAACGTCGCCAAGGTTGGTGTAAAATTCAATCAGCTGATCGTTATTATCTACTACCATTTTACTGCCTGTAACAAAAGTCTTAGCCGCCTCTTCGTAATTTTTATTCTGCGATTTAGCAATTCCGTTTAGTAGATACAAAAAGCTTTGATCAGAGAATAATGATTTAGCCTCTTCAGATTCTGATTCTAAAGCAGGGTAATCTTTCAAATCAATTTCTAAAAACAGTAATTGTTGCCATGCCTGTAAATTATTTTTATCAAGCTTCACTGCTTTGCGATATTGTTCTCTCGCCTCGGTTTGTTTGTTATTCATTCCTAAGAAGTCGCCATACACCGCTTGTGCATTCGATTCTTCTGGTGCTGTCTCGCTTAGCAATCGACTTAATTCAAATGCCTGCGACATCATATCAGCGTTATCTTTTACCAACGGAAGATAACTTGTAAGAATACTGATTTTAATTCCTGATGAAAGCTTCGGCGATTGAAATGCTTTTTTTAATTGTTCAAACGATTCTTGTGTTTTACCTTCACTTCTAAATTGCTCTGCTAAGCTTAATGCTACATTCGGATTCTCCGGATCTATCTTTTGCATTCTTGCAATGGTCTGTTGCATTTCTGCTTTCATTCCGTTAGCAGAATACAAATCGACTAAAATCGAGTAGTAATCGATATTAGTTGGGTCGGTCTTGATTAACTTTTCAATTTCACCTGCTGCCCCTTTAACATCACCTAGCTTTAAATAAATTTTTTCCTTTTGTTGAATCAACTCGGGCGTAATACCCATTATGTTTTCAATCTGATCATATAAACGAATAGCATCTGATAATTTATTCTGCATCAACATTAAGTCTGACTCTTCAAATAAATACTCTGCATTATTCGGGTATTGTTTGGCTAGTTTATGATATACCGCTGCTGATTCTACAATTTTACCATTGTTACGATAACAATCGGCTAGCATTAATTGATACCATGGGTTTTCGGGCCTTAACGTAGCGGCCTGCTTAGCAAAGAATAAAGCATCACCGTACTTTTTATTCTCGTTAAATATTTCAGCCAGATGATACATTGCTGCATCATTCTTCGAATCATCGCGCAAGGTTTGAGAAAATAACTCAGCCGCCTTTTCAGGATTGCCAGTCATTTTTTCCTTCATAGCATTGAAGAAAGCATAGGTTGCCGTAATCTGCACTTTCTCTTCTTGAGCAGATAACGGTTTCGTATTACCGTTGCCAGCATTTTTTGTGGAGCTGCAAGCCGTTAGAAAAAGACTTCCAACAAAAAGAATCAATACCAGTGGTTTTTTTATCATGCGGTGGTAGAATAATCGCCCAGGCTTAAATCGTTGAGTTTGTGTTTATATGTAACGTGATTACCAACCAACGAATTATCCATTGTAGCATCCTGCAATAAACATCCGTTTCTGATAATACTGTTTTTAATAACGCTGTTTTGAATGTTTGTATTATCTCCAATAGAAACATGTGGACCAACCACCGAATTTTCAATCACAACATTTTCTCCAATAAAGCAAGGCGCAATCACAACCGAGTTATTTATTGAAGCCGTAGCAGCAATATGATTATTAGTATGCTTGATTTCTAATACACGCTTGTTCGTATAAACGGTTGCATCTTTATTTCCGCAATCTAACCACTCATCAACAGTACCCGCTTTTAACTTCATGCCTTTCAGCTTCATGTTTTCTAAAGCGTTTGTTAGTTGGTATTCTCCTTTCTCGCGGATATTATTATCAATCAAATATTGTAATTCGCTCTTCAGATTATCACCGTCTTTGATATAGTAAATACCAATGATGGCTAAATCACTAACAAATGTTTGAGGCTTCTCCACAAAATCAGTGATGGTATTATCAGCTTCTGTTTTTACAACTCCAAACTGACGCGGATCGTCGATTTTCTTCACCCATATTACACCATCGCAATCAGGATCCATTGAGAAATCAGCACTGAATAACGTATCAGCAAAAGCAATTACAACTGGGCCTGTTAATGCAGATGATGCACATAAAATTGCATGAGCAGTTCCAAGGGGCTCGTCTTGATAATGGATGCTTCCTTTTGCACCTAAACTTTCGGCAATAGCGATTAAATTATCTTCTGCTTCTTTTCCGAATTGTCCAACTACATATGCAATCTCATCTACTTTCTGATTACACATGCGGGTAATATCTTCTACCAGATGTTGTACAATTGCTTTTCCAGCAACAGGCACTAAAGGTTTTGGCGTTGTTAAAGTATGAGGGCGCATACGCTTACCCATTCCAGCCATTGGTACAATAATTCTCATAATTTATTTTTTTCCTGTCGAACCAAATCCGCCAGCACCGCGTTCGGTTTCTTCTAATTCGTTAACACTGTTCCATTCTATTCGGGCATGCGCTGCAATTACCATCTGGGCAATTCTTTCCCCGTCTTTAATTTCAAAATCTTCAGCTCCATGATTAATCAACAAAACCTTTACTTCTCCTCTGTAATCGGCATCAATTGTTCCCGGACTATTCAAAACAGTAATGCCATGCTTAAAGGCTAATCCGCTGCGTGGTCTTATTTGGGCTTCATATCCTTCGGGAAGTGCAATAAAAAGTCCTGTTGGAACCAACAAACGCTCTCCTGATTTTAATAAAAGGCCTTCTGATAAGTTGGCTCTTAAGTCCATACCCGCCGATGCGATTGTTTCGTAGGCTGGCAATGAATGCTTCGATTGATTAATAATATTGATCTTCATTCGCTAAATCAATTGCGAAAATACTTTATAAATCATTAAAATTTACCTTTTATAATCACTATTTTAACCGATGATGTGTTGATATCATGTCTAATTTTTTCGAAAGGTTGTAAGGAATTAAATAAATGCGCGACTAAACATTAAAAAGCACTGATTGTTATAAACCGCAGGCTACATGTTAAACCTCTAAAAAACAAACATCATGAAAACACGAAGCGCCTTTCTTACATTGCTGATTGCATCTTTATTTTGCTTCGGATGCAGTTCTCAAGCACAAAAATCAACCTCACAAAATCAAAACAAAAATCATATGGACACAACGAATCAAAGAAACCCGTATTACTAAAGAACCGACACTACCGCATTGAATGTATCCGACGAAGATTGGAAGAAAGTATTACCCGAAGATGTTTACTACATAGCACGAAACAAAGGAACAGAGCGCGCATTTACAGGAAAATACTGGGATTTTGAAGGCAACGGCACTTATTATTGTGCATGCTGTGGCAATGCCCTCTTTAAGTCAGATGCTAAATTCGGAAGCTCTTGCGGATGGCCAAGCTTTTACGAATCACTTCGCCCTAATAGTGTAGTTTATCACGAAGACAATTCCTACGGAATGAGTAGAATAGAAGTGCTTTGTGGTCGATGCGATGGGCATTTAGGACATATTTTTGATGATGGTCCTGCACCAACTTATAAGCGTTTTTGTATGAATTCGCTGGTGCTCGACTTTGAACCAGATACGAAATAGTACACCTGCTCAATCATTTAGCAAGTCCCGGGAGTTCTTCTCGGGACTTTTTTATTGGCTTTCGGGCAACCTTTTAAAATCAATGCAGTATAACGGCCCTAGTGAATCAGATAAATCGATAGCGTTATGTTAATCTCAGGAAGAACACTCATTAAAATTGGAATAATCGTATTAACCGCATTAATAATATTACTCCTTATAAATCCATAAGCGAATAACAAACCTTGTTATGAAAACCATAAAAAACTATTGGAAGGCAATCTCAACAAAATGGCATTGGCTTTTATTTACAATGATAACGGTCTGCGTTGTTGCGGGCTTTTATTTATTTGTAAAACCAACTGTTTATCAATCAACAGCAGTTGTAAAAATCGATTTGATTAATCAATCCATCAACAATAACATAAATACTAAAGATATTGCTGCTGAATTAGAAACCATTAAATCAAAAGCGCTTTTTGAAAACGCTTTGGCAACAACAAACTTTAATGTAGAATATTTTATCAAGGGAAATTTTAGAAATACCGAGATCTATAATCATGCACCATTCCAAGTAGATAGTTTGGTAATTAAACCTGGCTTTGATAAGCGCGCTTATTACTTTCAATATTTAGATGCTAGTCATTATTCGATTAATTATTCAACGCCCACTACCGACAAAACTATTGTTGCAACATTTGGGAAGTTAATTAAAGACGATGGATGTTCTTTTATCGTCAATAAATCGAACAACAAAAATTATTTTAATGAATATGATTGGGGATTTAATTTGTATTCTCCTGCGGCATTAACAAAGGAACTTTACAATTCTAATTATAAGGTTTTAACTACTACTGATCGTCCGAATGCAAACGTAGTTAAAGTAAGTTATACTCATTCAGTTCCTGAAAAAGCAAGCGTATTGGTAAATGCAATTGTAAATACTTATATCAATCAGATTAACAACGATAATAATTCATATGCAAGTAATACAAACGAATATCTTGATGACCAATTGGCTGATTATGCATCCAAGTTACATCATTCAACAAAAGAAATAAATCAGTTTAAATCGAATAATGAATTTATGGATTTGTATCAATCATCTGATGCAACTTATAAAACATTAGGACAACTGGAAGTTCAAAATGTAGATATTAATTTAAAACTTACTTCACTCGATCGCTTAAGCGAATATTTGCGTCACTCTTCTTCGGATAGTTACATTGCTCCTGATTTAGATGAAATAAAAAACAATGCATTTGGCGAAGCGATTAATCGTTTTAATCAGAATTTAAGAGAGAAGAAAAAACTTACTGCATCAGGTAATACCGATCAATTAGCACAGGTGCAA
>CAMBYJ010000123.1 GCA_945872015.1 Chitinophaga pinensis
CCATTACACGTTTCTTTAACATCAAATCTATTGTCTGACTAAATACATTACCTGACTTTTGTTCGATATTTAATTTGTAATTTTCAATGCCCAATGAATGTAATATGCTTTGAACAAGCGATTTCATAGAATAAACATCTACCACGTTAATCGTTTTTTGCCAATGCTCCTTGTTTAATTCTCCACACACCCAAATCGCAATCTTATTTTTTTCTGTATACAATCCGTTGTTGACAGAATATACTTTTCCGTTTTCAAACAATCGAATTTCTTTTTGCTTTCTATTTAGATTATAAGCTATCGACTCTAATCCAGGTAACAACATCGAGTTTCTTAAAATGCCTAAATCGTTACTTAACGGATTTAATACTTCTACTGCTTCATCTCCTTCGTTCATAGAAATCAATTGAGCAGTATCTTTTTTTGTTAAGCTATTATTCAAAATTTCAAAATAGCCTTTACCAATTAAAGTTGTTGCAATTTTACTAGTTACTTTTTCTACATCAGGCTTCACCGAACTTGAAACAGTCATAGAAATTTTTCCAGGTAATTCAATAGCATTGTAGCCATAAATACGAATAATCTCCTCCACTACATCGGCAGCTCTAGTAACATCTACCTTAAACGGAGGAATTGAAATTAAAAGATTCTCTGAACTTTCTGAATCTATTATCATTCCTAAATCGGTGATAATCTTTTTAATCAAATCATGATCTAGCTGATTACCAATTAATGTATCCACATACTTATAATTCAAGTCAATTTTTTTCCATTCTATCAGTTGCGGATATACGTCAATGATAGTATCTGCAATTTGACCACCCGCTAATTCCTGAATCATTTTTGCAGCTTTCATCATTGCCGTAATCGTCATTTCAGGATCAGTACCTCGCTCAAAACGAAATGATGAATCGGTATGAATGCTATGCAGACGAGATGCCTTACGTACAACAACAGAATTGAAATAAGCACTTTCTAAAAAGATATTCTTAGTGCTTTCATTAACGCCTGCATTTTTACCTCCAAAAACTCCTGCCATGCACAAACTTGTATTTGAATCTGCAATCATTAATTCAGTACCATTTAATTTACGTTCAATATCATCTAACGTAATAAACTTTTCTTCATTGGATGATCGCTTAACATTTATGGTGTTACCCTGAATACAATCGGCATCAAAGGCATGTAAAGGTTGACCTAAATCGTGAAGGATGTAATTGGTAATATCTACTATGTTATTAATAGAACGAACCCCAATAGCGCTCAATTTATTTTTTAACCATTGCGGTGATTGACCAACAGAAACATTTGAAATATAAACTCCCGAGTAACGAGGACAGTCATTTGTATCTTCTACTTTAACTGTAACAGGCCCTGTTTGATTAGCAACCTTCACATCGCTTGAAGATGTAGTAATTAAATTTTTAATATTAGTCAGCACAGCTAAGTCGCGAGCAACACCATAATGAGATGCAGCATCTGCGCGGTTAGGGGTTAATCCGATTTCAAAAACAACATCTCTTTCAATCTGGAAATAATCGGCAGCAGGCATTCCTACAGAAGTATCATCGGGCAAAATCATAATACCCGCATGCGATGTCCCCATTCCTATTTCATCTTCTGCACAAATCATCCCATTTGATTCTTCTCCTCTGATTTTTGATATTTTAATTTCGAACGACTCTCCAACAGTAGGATATAAAACAGCACCAGGTAACGCCACAATAACTTTTTGACCTGTAGCAACATTAGGAGCACCACAAACAATTTTCTTTGGCTCTCCATCGCCAATATCTACCATGGTAACACTTAGTTTATCAGCGTTTGGGTGTTTCTCACAAAATACTACATGACCAACAACTACTTTTTGCAAACCACCCTTTAAGCTCTCCCATTCTTCTATATGCTCGACCTCTAAACCACAACCAGTAAGCAATGTTGAAATTTCATCGTGGGTTTTATTCGTATTTATATGACTGGATAACCAGTTTTTAGAAATTTTCATAAAGCAAAATTATACTTACAAAGGTATAAAATTGAGGCATCGAACAAATACAGCAATTAGAAAAATAAATTAATAAGCAAACTGCTCTTAAGTAACTTATAATCTACTGTGGGTTTGCTAATAACAAGTGTTTTTTAAATTCCGCCTTGCTCGGAAAAAACTGTTTAAACTCTTTCGCAAATATTTGACTATTCCCTTCGGGTAAAGTAAACTCTACTACGGTTTTATTTTCCTCTTTACAAAGAACAATTCCAATCGTTTTATTTTCGTCTGGCATCTTGATTTGACAATCAAAAAAATTCACATACATCTGCATTTGACCGATATCCTGATGTGTTAGTTTGCCAATTTTTAAATCGAAAAGGACAAAGCATTTTAAGAATCGATTGTAAAAGACTAAATCAACATAGAAGCTATCTCCATCAAAAGTAAATCGCTTTTGTCTGCCTTCATATAGAAACCCTTTGCCTAATTCAAGCATAAATTCTTCTAGCCGATCAATAATTGCCGATTCAAAATCGCTTTCCGTATAATGATCAGCTTCTTTTAAATTTAAAAACTCAAGTACATAATGACTTTTCAATGCATCAGAAGGTTTTTCAATAAGCTGGCCTTTTTTAGCCAATTCTTTGACTCCTTTTTTATCTCTGCTTTTAGTCAACCGCTGATACAACGCCGAATTTAATTGTCGTTGCAATTCACGTACAGACCAACTATTCTGTATTGATTCAATTTCATAAAAATTTCGTTCATCTTCATCATCAATTTTTATCAGTAAAAAGTAATGAGTCCAGCTAAGTGAAAAAGGATTTTTGAATTTCCGAATCACTGATTCTGATTTTTGATTGCCTCGTATTTTTAAGTCCTTTTTAGATGCATTTTCGAATTTCCGAATCACTGATTCTGAAATTCGATTATTATATATTAAATAGAATTTTCTAATGCGACTAAGGTTGTCAATTGAATACCCTTTCCCAAACTGATTAGTTAGTTTATCACTTAAAATCTTGAGAGTTTCTTTGGCATAATCGGCTCTTATTTTACCGTTTTGCTCATAATCAATTATCATCCTTCCTATTTCGAAATAGGTAAGAACCATGGTTGAATTTACATTTTGCACAACATGCTTTTGCGCTTGTTGTATTACCTCTTTAATAGATAGAAAAAGCAATCTACTTGAAACAATTTTTGCCATACACGATATTTTAAAAATGAAAATGGTAGTGCGAAAATAACCTCAGCAACAAAGAAAAGCCAAAAAACTGGCTAGCGAGTTACTAATAAATCGGGCATTTGAAGAATATAGCGCATAAAAAAGTGGGAATCGTTTACCTATTCCCACTCTCAAAATTGAATATTATACGTTATATGCTATTGCAAAATAATTTTCTTCACATCAACCGTATTTCCTTGTGCATCCAGCAAATAAACAATTCACCCTCTTCCGCAATCTATTCAATTACCAAAGAGGGTGGATTATCAAATATTGTTTTCTTATGAAAGCATCTCTTTCACTAACGCTGATACAATTTTATTATCCGCCTTGCCCGCAAATGCTTTATTCGCAGCTCCCATTACTTTACCCATTTCGCCAGGAGAAGTTGCTCCTAAACTTGCAATGATGTCTTTTAATGCAACGCGAATTTCTTCTTCGCTCATCATCTGCGGTAAAAATAGTTCAATCACAGCTACTTCTTCTTGCTCTGTTTTAGCTAAGTCTTCGCGGCCTTGCTTTGTATAGATATCAATTGATTCTTTACGTTGCTTAACCAGCTTCTGCAACATTTTCATTTCATCTTCTTCAGTAATTTCTTTCCCTGCTTCACTGGTCTTCAAAATAATTATCGCTGCTTTTATCGCACGTAATGCACGAAGCTTTGCTTCGTCTTTTGCCAACATAGCCGCTTTTAATTCGGCCATTATATTTTGTTCTAAAGCCATAATTAATCTACTCGGTCGTGTAAGAATGAATTGTTTGCTCTGATTTCTGGATTACGATCGTTATCATCAATGCTTAATGTCAAACGAGAGATGTTTGAATCAGCAGAATTAGGAACATTATCTAACGTAACATTTCTACGCTTGTAAGCTGGTTCTTTTTCTAAATCGTTGATGCCACCAGGGGTGCTCATTTTATAATTAAGCTCTTTCAAACGTAATATACGCTCTCTTGAACGCTTATACATCTCTTCTTCTTTCGATAACTCTTCAGCTGCTGATAAAGTTTCTTTTTTTGCTACTGGCTCATCATCTAAGTTAAGCATTACCGGTCCTTCAATTTCTTCTTGAAAGAAAAACTCAGTTACTGTATTTTCATCTGCACCATCCATAGTTACTTCAAACTCAAGTTCGTCAGTATGGATTTCTAACTCCTGATAAACAGGCGTTACTTCAGCGATATCTTCTGTTAATTCTTCACTCGACTCATTATAGTTTTCACCATAAAACTCATCAGCACTTTCCATTGAATCTTCCTCTTCTAACACACTAACAATGGTGTCAAGCTCTTCCATTTTTACTTGAAACCCAAGTTCGTTTTTTGAGTCCAATACATTTCCTTCCAGACTATAAACAACTGTTCTGTCTTCTTGCATAGCAATAACTGGCTTCACATTTTCAACAGGCTTTACTTCATCACGAATAATCAATACCGGCTCTAATGAACTTACTACTTCCGCAACAGTCTCTTCCATACGAGGAGCAGGTGCTTCATTCACCGAAGCAGGCGTTACTTTTTCAGACTCCCCGAGGTTAAAAACCACCTTATTGTCATTACGGCTAGGCGTATCCGTTGTAACATCATTTGTTTTAAATCCCGTAGCAATAACAGTTACAGAAACAGCACTTCCTAATTCAGGATCATTACCTATACCCATAATGATATCAGCTGTTTGTCCCGCTTGCGCCTGAATGAAATCATTAATATCCGCAACTTCATCCATCGTAACTTCTTCTGTACCGCTAACGATATTTAACAAGATATAACGAGCACCTTCAATATGGCTATCGTTTAACAATGGCGATTCAAGAGCTGCCTCTGCTGCACGAATAGCGCGATTATCACCTTCTGCAGTTGCAGAACCCATAATCGCCACACCACTGTCTTTCATAACGGTAGTGATATCCGCAAAGTCAACGTTTACATGCATTGTATTAGTAATAACCTCTGCAATACTTTTAGCTGCAACCGACAAAACATCATCAGCATAGCCAAATGCTTTTGTTATTTGCAAATTACCATGTATCTCTCTTAACTTATCGTTGCAAATGATTAACAAAGCATCTACATTTTTCTTCATTTCTTCGATACCAGCCTTTGCTTGTAACCCGCGCTTGCCACCTTCAAATCCGAAAGGTAATGTAACGATACCTACTGTTAAGATTCCTAATTCGCGAGCGATACCAGCGATAACCGGGGCAGCACCTGTACCAGTTCCACCACCCATACCTGCAGTAACGAAAACCATGCTTGTATTATCAGATAAAAGCTGTTGAATTTCATTAACATTTTCAATTGCTGCACGACGACCTACGTCTGCTATAGCACCCGCACCACGTCCTGCTGTAAGTCCAAGTCCTAACTGAACTTTAGTAGGTACTTTAGAGTTGTTTAATGCTTGAGAATCGGTGTTACAAACAATAAAATCTACACCTTTAATGCCCATGCTGTACATGTGATTAACAGCATTACTTCCACCTCCTCCAACACCAATAACTTTAATTACGGGTGAAGTATCAAATTTTTGATCTAGCTCAAACAATGATGGGCTTTGATTTGGATTTTCAAATTGATTCATGATTATGTTAGGTTTTTATATTTTCAGTTTAATTGATTTTTATTTTTATCCGTTTAGATTTTGATCACCACCATCATCTACCAATGATTTCTTGATGAAATCAAGCCATCCACCTCCAAAAGGAGTACGTTCTTTAGTATCAGCTATAGG
>CAMBYJ010000124.1 GCA_945872015.1 Chitinophaga pinensis
CATTTTAATGCGCTTTGTCAAATTTTGTCATGAGTAATTCAATTCCGCTATATTTTTGAAAAACCTAAAAAGCCATTTATCCAACATGAATATATTTACAGAAGTTACAGCGGGGATAAAAGTAAGTGTGGAGACATTTTATCAACCAACACATAGTACTCCAGGATTCAGTCAATTTGTTTTTGCTTACCGCATTAGCATTACCAACGATAGTGAATATACCGTTCAACTAAAAAAACGCCATTGGCACATCATCGGGTCTGATAATTCTCACAGAGAAGTTGAAGGCGATGGTGTTGTTGGCGAGCAACCATTAATTGCACAAGGCGAAACCTATCGATATGTTTCTGGTTGTAATCTGAATACAGAAATAGGAAAAATGTACGGCACCTATCTTATGGAAAGATTAACCGATAACAAACTCTTTTTTGTTAAAATTCCTGAGTTTAAAATGGTAGTACCATCACGATTAAACTGACTCTCAACTAGCAGTTAACCACGACCCCTGAAGCTAATCTCAGGGGTTAATTTTTTCTACAATATTCGCTGCAAACAATACCAGCTGCAACAGCCACATTCAACGACTCGGCGTTACTTGATTTATTCGCAGGACGAGGAATATGAATTCCTTGAGTTATAAATGCATTCAGCACTGGGTTCACTCCACGACTTTCATTTCCTAAAATCACAAAGCAAGAGGTATCCATTTCTGAATTGTAGATGTTCTCACCAGACAAAAGCGTTGCATAAACAGGCCATTTATTTCCATCGACATTTTTCAATAAAACGTCGGCTAGCGAGCTATAATGAATCTTCATATTAAACACGCTTCCCATCGAAGCTTGAATTACTTTCGGATTAAATACATCAGCTGTATCGGGCGAACAAATGATAGAAGTAACTCCAAACCAATCAGCAATACGAATAATTGTCCCAAGGTTACCGGGATCCTGAATTTGATCTAATAAAAGATGTAATCCCTTCGACAACTCATTAACAGGTCCTTCTAAAATGGGCATCTCAACCACTGCAAGTACTTTATTCGGGGTTTGAAGTCCGCTTACCCTTTCCATCTCAGCCTCTGTAACTATCTCTAGCGGCAACGATGTATGCTGATCAGGCATCCAGGAGCTGGTAGCATATAGTTGTCTGACTTTAAAATCTGACTTCAATAGTTCAGACACCATTTTAGGTCCTTCTACAATGAATAATCCTTCTTCATTTCTGAATTTCTTTTGCTGAAGAGAACGTAAAAAACTAATCGTTGATTTAGAAGCCATTGAAATTTAATATTCGTTTAATATTGTATTTTTACAGCTGAAAATGAAAAGCCATAAAGACAATATTCGCTTAGTTGTCATTTTATCTTTTTTATCGATTGTATTCCTTTCGGGATGCTCAGCCACTAAAAGTGTTCCTGATGGAAAGCACTTGCTTTGTAAAAATACAATTAAAACAGACAGACCCGAATTAAAAGAAAATTTTAATGCTGTTATAAAGCAAAAGCCCAACAGAAAAATTTTCGGTTTCGTACGCTTTCACCTAAGCGTTTACAATTTTGCTTATGGAGCAAAGGAGTCGAAGTTCAATAACTGGTTAAAAACCACTGTTGGCGAAGAACCTATATTAGTTGATACTTCAAAAGTCCGTAAGTCGAGAGAGCAACTACTTACCCTACTACAGAATGATGGATTTTTCAATGCGGTGGTAACTGACTCTGTTGAGTATTGGAAGAAAAAAGCATTTGTATTTTACAACTTACAGGGAAATACTCCTTACACTTTTTTGAAACTAAAATATGACATCCAAGATTCGTTAGTGAGCCAAGTTGTTATGCAAATGGATTCACTTACGTTTATTCATAAAGGCGACAAATATTCAGCAAACACATTACAAAAAGAAAGAGATCGCATCACGGCATTATTACGAAATAAGGGATTTGCCGCATTCAATTCACAATACATACGATTTGTTGTAGACACTGGATTTAAATCAAATCAAGCGGAGGTGACTATGCTGATTTCAAATCCTAATCCAACAGAAGAGCAACTAAAAAACAATATCACACCGAAGCATCTTTTAGGAGTAAATAAAAGCATTAGTGTTGATATGGATTATGAACCAATCGATTTAAATCGTGTAGCCATAAATGACAGTTCTGTTTTTCACGAATACGTATTTTATCCTAATCGCGATACCGTATTCCTTTATAAATTCAATCGCCTGACAGATCACATCTATATCCAACCAAATTCGCTTTACTCGCAAGAGAATATTGATTTAACCTATCAGCGACTTGCAGACCTTGGCGTATTCCGATTTGTCAATATTAAATACGAACAAGTAGATGGTCTTGATAGCCTTGGAAGGAATCAGTATCAATGTAAGATTATGCTATCACCACAGTTTCGTCAGTCGTATAAGTTTGAAGCTGATGGCACCAATAGTGGCGGTAACTTAGGAGTATCAGGTAGTTTCGTCTATCGAAATAAGAATGTTTTTCGTGGCGCAGAATTATTGGAATTTAGAATCAGAGGTGGGTTAGAGATACAAAGATCACTAACAGATGAAGGCCAAGCTTATAAATACGGTCTATTCAATATTTTTGAATTTGGCCCAGAATTAAGCTTAAGTTTTCCAAGAGCACTTTGGCCGTTCACAATCAGAAATTCAAGAAAAGTAAGTAATCCAATTACCTCTGTTTCGATTGGTTACAATGTACAAAGCCGACCAGAATATTTCCGACGAATAGCGACTCTATCCTACTACTACACAAAACGAACATCAAAACACAATCGCTTTTATTTTTATCCTGCAGAGATCAACTACTTGAAAGTAAATTTAGATTCTGCATTCAACCAACAATTATTATCTTTTAATAACATCAACCTAATTAACTCCTATACTGATCAGCTGATTATTAACGGAAGGTTTAGTTATTTATACAATAACCAGATTGTAGGCAAACCAGGCAATTTCACATTCTTCCGATTCAATATTGAGTTTGCCGGAAACACACTTTCGTTATTGCCGTCTAGTACGTTTAAAGTTTCAGAATCAAATAGTCGATTGATAGGTAATGTACCTTATGCGCAATATATTCGTCCTGAATTTGATTTCAGATATTATTTCAACTTCAATAAAACATCTACGTTGGCAACCCGATTAGTTTCGGGTGTTGGATATGCATATGGAAATTCAAACATAGTCCCTTTTGAAAAAGCGTTTTACGCAGGAGGACCAAATGATATCAGAGCATGGAGAACTAGATCACTCGGACCTGGTTCAACTATAACAACCGATTTATTCCAACAATTTGGTGAATTTAAAATTACAGGCAATGTTGAGTATAGATTTAACTTATACAAATTTTTAAAAGGAGCTGTGTTTACCGATTTAGGTAATATATGGTTGTTAAACGATGCTGAAGACAAACAAGGATCGGGAGTTAGACTAAAAACATTCGGAGATGAAATAGCCATTGGTTCTGGAATTGGTATCCGAAGTGATTTTACTTTCTTTATTTTTCGATTAGATGCGGCGGTAAAAATGAAAGACCCATCTAAACCGGTTGGTAGTCGTTGGACAGCAGGGACTAATAACCTAACAGATGTTACCTTTAACTTCGGAATTGGTTATCCTTTTTGATTTTATTGCATAAGCCTGATTGATATTTTCATTTATATCAATGTAAACCTTACAGTAATTTTTAGTGAATGTTATTTCCATATTAGGAGTAGAGTACTCAACAATAACTACAATTTCTTTGCAACTTCTTTTAAAATCTTACATTTTTCAAAACACGGAATTGCTTCAAAACATCACAATGTAAGAATCTGATTATATTTTAAAATTCGTGCTTTCAGGCAAGGGTATTTTTACTGCATCAAATATTCAAACCAATGCATAAAATTTTACTTGTAGACGATCGCCCCGAAAACCTATACTCGCTTGAAAATATACTAGCGACTGGAAATAGGATAATCTTAAAAGCTTCATCAGGAGAGGAAGCCTTGAAAATCGCATTTAGCGAAGATTTAGCATTAATATTACTTGATGTGCAAATGCCAGTGATGGATGGATTCGAAGTCGCGCACATGCTAAAGCAAACAAACAGAACCAAGAAAACTCCTATTCTTTTTGTGACTGCAATCAGTAAAGAAAAGAAATACATGCTAAAAGGATATCAAGAAGGTTGTATAGATTATTTATTCAAACCGCTTGATGTAGATATCACACAAGCTAAAGTAAATACCTTATTAAAATTACACGACCAACAACGAGAACTTGAAATTAAAAATGCAGAGCTTGCAAAATTAAATCAAGAGAAAAACTATTTCCTCGGCGTTGCATCACATGATTTAAGAAATCCAATTGGCAATATTATTTCACTCGTAAATATTATTGAAGATGAACTCGGAGATACATTGTCACTGGAGATGAAAGAAATGCTTCAGATGATGCATGATTCGGGAAGAGATATGCTTGATTTACTAAGTAATTTATTAGACGTTTCTAAAATCGAATCTGGCAAAATGAATCTTAATTTAAAAAGCGATTCTATTGCAGGCATCATTCAAAAATCAATTAATGACAATATCCGAACTGCCAATGCAAAATCAATCGTACTTGATTACAATATTGCAGATAATATTCCGCAAGTAGCGTTTGATAAAATCCACTTACAACAAGTACTAAATAATTTAATTTCAAATGCCATTAAATTCTCATTCGGAAACACGCATGTAGAAATCAATGTATCACCAAAAGATCACGATGTGATTATTTCAGTAAAAGATCAGGGACAAGGAATTCCATCGAATGATATTCATAGAGTATTTCTTCCATTTGCCAGAACGAGTGTTGCAAGTACGAACGGTGAAAAGAGTACAGGACTTGGATTAACTATTGCAAAGCGAATTGTTGAAGCACATGGTGGAAACATCTGGCTCAGCAGCGAAGTTGGGAAAGGAACAACGTTCTTCTTTAGTCTGCCAATACATGAAAATAAACGAGAATTAATTCCTCTCGAATTTATAAAAAGATAGCTGTTTAATTTGAAATCAGGGCACCTTAAAAGGGTGCTCTTTTTTTATGCTCGCTCCAGAATCATTGCATACCCCTGCCCTACACCAATACACATTGTTACCATTGCGTATTTTTTATTCCCTTCTGCTAGTTGATGTGATGCAGATAAAGCAATTCTTGCACCGCTCATTCCTAATGGATGTCCTAACGCTATCGCACCTCCATTTGGATTAATACGACTATCATTATCAGCTAGACCCCAACTGCGAATACATGCTAAACTTTGAGCAGCAAAGGCTTCGTTCAGCTCTATAATATCCATATCATTCCAAGTAAGTCCAGCATTTTTAAGTGCTTTATTCGCTGCTTCTACAGGACCAATACCCATTATATGTGGCTCAACACCTGCAATACCTATTGATACAATTCTACTTAAAGCTTTTAGATTATTTTTCTTCAAACCTTCTTCGGAAGCTAATAAAATAGCTGCTGCACCATCATTTAATCCACTTGCATTTCCAGCAGTAACGGTACCCTCTTTACGAAAACTTGGTTTTAACTTGGTCAATCCTTCTATTGATGTTGATGATTTTATAAACTCATCTGCCGTAAACAAAATTGAATCTCCTTTACGTTGCGGAATTTCAACTGCTACTATTTCATTTTCGAATTTGCCTGCCTTTTGAGCAGCCGTAGCTTTTTGTTGCGACCATAAAGCAAACTGATCCTGATCTTCACGAGAAATACTATCGCGCACAGCAAGATTTTCTGCTGTTTCACCCATGGCATCAACACCAAATTTTTCTTTCATTAATGGATTAATAAATCTCCATCCAAAACTAGAATCAAACATTTGCGCATCACGTCCATAGGGAGTAGATGTTTTTGA
>CAMBYJ010000125.1 GCA_945872015.1 Chitinophaga pinensis
ATGTCGTTTTTATTCAGAGGAAATATTACTGCACAAGACCAAAGTCAGGTGAAGCAGGCAGCAGCTCCCGTTCGTCAGGATTTAAGCAAGTTAAAAACTACGCACGAAGAATATCAGGGAGGCCCTTCTAACGGTGATGGAGTTCCGCAAAATCAATCAGCTCCTAAAAACGAACCTATCCGTAACGAAACAAAAGTACTTCCAAATGATCCATGTCCTTGTGGCAGTGGAAAGAAGTACAAGAAATGTCACGGTGCAAGTAACGAAGGATAATTAGCAACAAGATTTATTATGAGTACAACACATGAAATTTTATCGATAGATATTAATTCATGTGTTGCGCTTTATACCAAAGATTTGTACGCGTGGGCCTATTATAAAACAGGCGATAAATCGCTTTCGGAAGATTTGGTACAGGATACTTTTTTAGCAGCTATAAAATCGCAAAAGAACTTTAAAGGAGATAGTGAAATTAAAACCTGGCTCTTCGGAATTCTAAAGAATAAAATTGCCGATTATTTCCGAAAGGCTTCGAATAAAATTCCTTCTCACAATATTTTCTTTGATGGCGACAAATGGAGTGAAAAAGAAATTCCTGCTTCGTGGAATATTTCAGAAGAGAAAGAATTATTAGATGATATTGCTTTTAAAAATGCGCTAGGCAATTGCATTGATAAATTACCTGCGGTTTGGAGCAGTGTTATTCGAATGAAATTCATTGATGATCGTAAGACTGAAATCATTTGTGATGAAAATGGAATTAGCCCTAATAATTACTGGCAAATTATCCACCGTTCAAAACTACAGCTAAGAAAATGTCTCGAACAAAATTGGTTTAACGCATGAGTTCGTTACTACATACTATCATCTACTCTTGTGAGAAAGCTACTGCGTTAATAGAAAAAATGCAGCTGCAAGAATTATCCTTGCAAGAAAAAATTCGCTTGCGATTTCATCTGTTATCTTGTAATCCTTGTAGAGAATATACGACTCAAAGTAAATTAATTGACGATGCATTAAAAAAACACTTTGTCAATACATCAGAAATTCAAAATAAAAATCTGGAAAATAAAATACTAAACACACTTAATGCAATGAATAATAAAGGCACTAATAATTTTGATTTTTACAAGAGCTTACTAAACGATTTAGAAGGTGAAACACTATTGCAAGAAGTAGAAACTGAAGAAGTAGTTAATTATCCAATTGCAATAGTTGATGACAATCAGTCGTTCAGTTTAATCTTAAGCGATTACCTTTTAGATGAATGCAATTTACATTCGAAGAAGTACACTAACGGAAACGATTTTTTAAGCGAGTACAAAGCAGGTGATGATAGAATAATTATTCTTGATTATGATTTTGGAAAAGATAATGGTCCGAATGGATTAGTCATATTAAAATGCATCAAAGAGATAAATCCAATAGCCCGAGTAATCATGGTATCAGGACAAGATAATTTAGAAGTTGCTATTGAAACAATGCGTCAAGGTGCGGTAGATTATTTTATCAAAACCAACAAGACCGTATTTCCTACGATTGTATGTTCGATTTTAAAATTAATCGACCTTGAAAAAATGCGATTGAATTAATTTTGATTCTACCCAGCCCACCCTTCTCTATCTAAGCTTCGATATTGTATTGCTTCTGATACATGTTCGGTTTTAATGTCTTCGCTTCCTTCTAAATCGGCAATGGTGCGTGATACTTTAAGTATTCGATCATAAGCACGTGCCGAAAGTCCGAGTTTATCCATAGCTATTTTTAGCAATTCAGCACTATCATTATTTAACCTGCATATTTGTCGTAACATGCGTGATGACATTTGTGCATTGGCATAAACTCCTATTTCATTTTTATAACGTTGCTCCTGAATTTCACGCGCAGTAATTACTCGAGCTCGTATATTTTCACTCGCCTCTGCTACTCTGCTTTTTGAAAGTTCATTAAACGGAACAGGAATAACTTCTACATGCAAATCGATACGATCGAGCAATGGACCTGATAACCGATTTAAATATTTTTGTACAATACCTGGTGCACAAACACATTCCTTTTCGGGATGGTTGTAGTAACCACACGGACAAGGATTCATGCTGGAAACAAGCATAAAGCTTGCGGGATATTCTACAGAAAATTTAGCTCGCGAAATAGCCACCTTTCGTTCTTCGAGTGGTTGACGCATTACTTCTAAAACAGTTCTTTTAAACTCAGGTAATTCATCTAAAAACAAAACACCATTGTGCGCTAATGAAATCTCTCCTGGTTGCGGATATCCTCCACCGCCAACGAGTGCGATGTCGGAAATAGTATGATGCGGTGCACGGAAAGGCCTTGTCGTTATGATGCCTTTTTTAGCAGATGTTTTACCAACTATGGAGTGTATTTTTGTCGTCTCAAGTGATTCCTCTAATGTTAATGGAGGCAGTATTGTTGGAAGTCGTTTTGCCAACATGGTTTTACCTGCGCCAGGAGGACCAATCAGAATTACATTATGTCCGCCAGCTGCAGCAATCTCTAATGCTCGCTTAATGTTCTCTTGTCCTTTTACATCGGAAAAATCAACTTCTAGCTCCTGTTGATCTTTAATAAACTCTTCGCGTATATCCACTACCGTTACTTCCTTTTGTAAATCGCCTTCCAAGAAACTAACTACATCGGTGAGTGTTTCCATGCCATACACTTCTAAGCCCTGAACAACGGCTGCTTCTCGTGCATTTTGCGCTGGAAGAATAATTCCTTTAAAGCCTTCCTTCTTAGCTTGAATAGCAATTGGCAAGGCGCCACGTACAGGAAGTAATTGTCCATCGAGCGATAACTCGCCCATAATTATATACTCCGAAAAATCAGTTGTTTCAATTTGTCCTGAAGCAGAAAGAATGCATAGTGCAATTGGCAAATCGTATGCGGAACCTTCTTTACGAATATCTGCAGGCGCCATATTAATAACGATACGTTTACCAGGCCATTTAAAGTTATTGGTCTTTAAAGCAGCTTCTATACGTTGTTGACTTTCTTTAACTGCATTATCTGGCAAACCAACTAAGAATACTTTTACGCCATTGGCCATATGGACTTCAATAGCGATAGTAATTGCAGAGATACCATGCAGAGCACTGCCATAAGCTTTTACGAGCATTTTTTAAAAATTATAATGGACCATTAAAAAATGAAATCCGATGATGCTGCAAATGTAAGTACCAAAAAGTAAAATATCCGACAACAAACGTTTAAGTTCATAAAAAAATCCCGGCCTTTATGGGACCGGGACTTTCCTTTGATTTTGAAAAATTAGTACACAAACTTTCTGCTTACAGCATCACTATCGTTGCGAATGATGATGAAATACAGTCCGTGAGGTAAGCTTGCATTTAATTTAATTCTATTTGAGCCATTGATGGCTGCTACACCTGATTCTGAATAAATCACACGACCTGAAACATCGGTAATCTCAACATTAACTGGCATCTCAGAATTATACATGAAATCTACGTTGATATCATTTGAAACAGAAACATCTGAATAGATATTAGTGATATCGAATGGAGCTCTGCTTCCAAACCAAACGGCTTGCGGATCTGAATAAGTAAAATCACCATTGAAATCCGTTTGCTTTAAACGATAGTATTGTAAACCATAAACTGGCTTCTCATCATACGTGGTATAATCTAATAAGATATTACTATTGTGCATGTAAGAGAACACCTTATCAATAAAGCTGTATTCGTTTAAGTCGGTCGTTCTTTCTACGGTGAAATAATCATTATCTACTTCTGATGCTGTTGTCCAATCTAAACGAACACGCTTTCCATCTGGACGAGCTTTGAAATCAACTAACTCGATTGGAAGTGGAGTTGTATTAATAGCAATTGTCCATGGCGTGAAATTACCAACAGGTGCTGATGGCGTAAAGTATGGGGCTTGTAAAGTTGGTACAGTTGGCCAGTCCCAGCTTGTAACACGCACGCTATCTGAATTCGCTGCAGTTATTAATCCGTAAGACTGTGAATAACTTGTAGTCGTCTGAGCTTGATTATACGCTTGTGCCGCACCACCGGTAGGAGCACCAGTCACCATTGCAGGACCAGTTGGAACTCCTGTTGCTGTACCAGCAATTGTAAATGTTGTTGCAGTTGGCCTACTGGTAATAACTGCATTTGACACATTATATCCTGGCACAACACCAAATCCTGATATTGTTACGGTTTGACCAACTGATAAATTATTAGCAGCCGTAGTGGTAAAAGTCATTACAGTACCAGTGCCACTTGCAGTTGACAACGAATATGCTGTTCCTCCTGCAATACCAGTCGCAGTCGATGAACCTGCTGATACACCTGTTTGAGTTCCCGCAACTGTAAATGTTGTTGTTGTTGGTGTACTTGTTATTACAGCATTAATCACATTGTACCCAGCAGGAGTCATTGCACCGGCAATAGTTACTGCCTGACCTGCAACAAAAGTGTGGGCAGCACCTGTTGTATAAGTTATTACTGAACCAGTACCTGCTGCTGAAGTTACAGTTGAAACATTGGTTGTTCCAACGGCTGAAATACGTAACCATGATAAACCATAAGCACGCCAAGGCTGAGCAGCACCTGGCCTAAACGCACTCATTCCTGTTGGACGTTCAGAAACCTGAGGGGCTGTTGCATTAGTTGAGAAACGCATGGTGATGTCTGCCACAGGATAATTAGCTGCAGGGTTTTGAGGACCTGTTTTACCAATCATCCAATAACGATCTACTGTATTTGCAGAATTTGGAGTAGTAGAATTAAACAAATCTAAATGGGTTACAGTTGGAGGATCCGTTATTGGTGCATTACCAAGCCAATATTTTGTTCCGGCTTTAAACACACCCATATCACCTTGCTTGTGTGTAAATGTTAATGGAATATACGTTATTGCTGGAACTGCACTAACAGTATCCAGTCTACTTCCAAATGGAATTGTTCTAGTTAATGCTGGTGCTACATAACTACCAATCGTCCAATTTACAATCGAATTAGGATTTTCACTGATTAATAAACCTGTACCAGCAGTTGCGCTGCCTTGAATAGTTCTCGAAAATGCATTTGGATTTGACCATGTCATAGCTAATGGTCGTCCATTCATAATCATCTGCCCTGTCCCTAAGAAGAAGGTATCTTGAATGGAAACTGAATCGCTATTTAAAACAATTGGGCGGTTAGCTGCTGATTTAGCCATACTAAAGGTATAGAATGGTACTGCACGTGTTCCACCGATAAACTGCGTCCTTGAACTATCCATCACAAACAAACTCTTACCTGCATTGAAAGGACCATTATTGGTAAAGTTACCTTGCACCACCAATTTAGGCTTACCATAAGGACGATCCCAAATGAATGTTGCATTTGGACGAAGCGACATTAATGCACTTGCTGTATTTGCTGTATTTGCAACAGGAGAACCGTTACCCGTTATGTCTAGTGCAACCTGACCAACAAAAGCACCTGCCGCAGGTATAGTTTGAACCGATGTCAATAAACGACCTAAAACCAATGTTGAGTTACGACCTGTCGATTGGGTAATATCAATATAGTCATTGTTTGCTGATCCAGTTGAAGCGGGATTTGTAAATGTATATTGAATCACAATATTATTTACCCCATTCCATATAATTGGTGTTGCTAAAGTAAATGTATTTACACCGAATACAATTGGCTGATTGGCATTGGTATAAACGTTAGTAACACCAGTAATGGGCACTGTATTAGTGAATGCATTTGGTACCGCAGCACTATTAACAAATCCAATGGCAAAATTCTGATAAAAACGAGTAGCGACTGTTAAGTCATTATTTTTTACGTTTAATTGAATGGCTGTAATCCTATCACCACTTTGCAAACCCAACAGAGCTAAGTCACTTGCTAAATAAATAATCTGACTTTGAC
>CAMBYJ010000126.1 GCA_945872015.1 Chitinophaga pinensis
AATTATATTATTGGTGGTACATGGGGACATACAGTGACTCCTTTCACAGTGAACTTTGCTGATTTAGGAGCTGATGGAAAAAGTGCTTCTTCTTATAAGTGGCAAAGCCGTTTGATTAAAATTGAAAAAGTTCAGTTTGAGTCGGCTGATGCTGGTCAGGTTTGGGCTAACCAACCTGCTTTAGGTTCTGTTAATCGTTTCTTAGAATGCTGCTTTTCTTTTCCATCATCAATTGGTGGTATCATTGTAAGAACGAGCGGATATTCTGATTTCGCAAACGATTTAACTCCGACTAATTCTGGATCTATCATTGGAATTTATAGCGTTTATAATTCGGATAAGCAATTAACATTGAGAGACCCATCTGATTGCTTAATGGATTCAGCTCGCTTTACATCGGGAGCATGTGGCTCTGCGCCAGTACCTCCTCCACCAGCAGCAACAATGACAACTATTGCTAATATCCGTTCACAGTTTTCAGGTACATCAACAACAGTTTCTGGAAATTATAAAATAACAGGTGTGGTTATTTCGAATTCATCAACTAACAACCTTAATAGCTTTAATGTGGTAATTCAAGATGGAACAGCAGGTATTATTGTTCGTTTTGATGCTGCGCATTCGTATGCTTTGGGTGATTCAATTGTAGTTAATGTAACTGGACAATCATTATCAGAATTCAATGGACTATTACAAGTTGGCGGAACTTCACCATCAGTTCCAATTGCTTATGGAACTAAAGTAGGAACAGGAACTATTACTCCTCGTATCGTTACAGTTGCCGATTTAGCAAGTAACATGACTGGTACACAAAACTGGGAATCAACATTAGTGAAAATCAATAATGTTACTTTCTCAACAACAACATTTACTACTACTACAACGGTTTCAGATGGAACAGGAACAGTAGCATTATACACTAGAACAGCTGCTACTTTCAGTGGTGCAGCAATTCCTGCAGGAACTTCAATTACAGCAGTAGTTTCTGACTTTAACGGAGTGCAGTTAAATGCTCGCTCTGCCAATGATGTTCAGTAATTAAACGATTAAAAAAAATAATTTTAAGCTGCCTTTAGGGGCAGCTTTTTTTTTGAATTTAATTTTATAAAAATCAATGTTGGCTTGTAATTGAATATTACCTTTGCGTGCTTTAATTCCCAACTAATTAAAGCATTATGAACAAGACGATAAAATCGGCCCTACTATCTGTTTTTCACAAAGATGGTCTCGACCAACTAGTAACTTCACTTCACAAAAACAATGTTCACCTTTACGCAACAGGTGGCACATTCGACTTTATACAGGCAATGAATATTCCTGTAACCCCAGTGGAGAATATTACAGGGTATCCTTCGATTTTAGATGGACGCGTAAAGACCTTACACCCTGCTGTTTTCGGAGGTATTTTAGCTATTCGCGAGAATGAAGAGCACAAGGCTCAGATGGAAAAGTACCAGCTTCCATTTATCGATTTAGTGGTTGTCGATTTATACCCTTTTGAAAAAACGGTAAGCACTGGGGCAAGCGAAGAAGACATCATTGAAAAGATTGATATTGGTGGGATTTCATTGATTAGAGGAGCTGCAAAAAACTTTAATGATGTGGTGATTATTCCCTCAGTAAACGACTACGCTACATTACAACAAATTCTTGATCATCAAGCAGCAACAACATCGTTAGCGGAAAGAAAAAATTTAGCAATGCGTGCGTTTCAGGTGAGTAGTGGATACGATGGTGCCATTCACGCATGGTTCAGCAAAAAGCAAAATACTGTTTTACGTTACGGAGAAAATCCACATCAACAAGCTTCATTTTCTGGCGATTTAAATGCTTTGTTCGAACAATTAAATGGAAAAGAATTATCCTACAACAATCTCTTAGATGTGGATGCAGCCTTAGGCTTAATTCAAGAATTTACAGCACCAACAGTCGCTATTATCAAGCATAACAACGCTTGCGGAATTGCCGAGGGAAGCGACATCAGAAATGCATGGGACAGGGCATTAGCTGGCGATCCGGTATCTGCATTTGGAGGCGTTATCGCTACGAATCAAACCATCGATTTAACTACAGCTCAAGAGATGAATAAATTATTTTTTGAGATACTTTGCGCTCCCGGATTTACAGACGAAGCATTAGAATTATTGAAGTCGAAAAAGAACAGAATCATTCTTCAAACGAAGACAATAGAATTCCCAAAAACAACAATCAGAAGTATCTTAAACGGAGAATTAATTCAAGAGCGTGATCATCATACAGAAACAGATAGCGATTTAAAAACGGCAACTGAGAAAGCGCCTTCTGAACAGGAAAAATCCGATTTATTATTCGCAGCCAAAGTGGTAAAACATACCAAGAGCAATGCGATTGTATTGGTTAAAAACGGACAATTGTGTGCGAGTGGTACAGGACAAACATCACGAATTGATGCCTTGCAACAAGCTATTGCAAAAGCCAATCATTTTGGCTTCGACTTACAAGGGGCTGTGATGGCTTCAGATGCCTTCTTCCCATTCCCAGACTGTGTTGAAATTGCTGCTGCTGCTGGTATTAGTTCAGTAGTGCAACCAGGAGGCTCTGTAAAAGATCAGGATTCCATCGATAAATGCAACGAATTAAAAATTTCGATGGTCATGACAGGATTTCGTCATTTTAAACATTAAGATTGAAAAAAATTCAATAATTTCAACCACTTTTGCGTTATTAAAAATTGTTTGAATAATTGCATTCGTAAAACATCAATCAAACTAGTAAATCAGGCAAGTAGAATTGTCTTAAAAACAGAATAGAAGGCATGGGAATTTTTGACTTACTCACACAGGAAATAGCAATTGATTTAGGGACTGCCAACACTCTTATCATTCACAATGATAAAGTAGTTGTTGATGAGCCTTCAATTGTTGCGATAGACAGAACCACTGGAAAAGTGATCGCAGTTGGTAAATCTGCGATGTTAATGCACGGTAAGACCCACGAGAATATTAAAACTGTTCGCCCTTTGAAGGATGGTGTAATTGCCGATTTCGAAGCTGCGGAGCAGATGATAAAGGGAATGATTCGAATGATCAACACAGGGAACAAGTTTTTTTCGCCATCACTAAGAATGGTAATTTGTATTCCTTCTGGTATTACCGAAGTAGAAAAGCGTGCGGTTCGTGACTCTGCCGAGCATGCTGGTGCAAAAGAAGTTTATTTGATTCATGAGCCAATGGCTGCAGCAATCGGTATCGGAATCGATGTTGAAGAGCCAATGGGAAATATGATTATTGATATTGGTGGTGGCACTTCTGAAATTGCCGTTATCGCTTTAGGTGGAATTGTTTGTGATGAAAGTATTCGTATGGCAGGTGATGGTTTTACAACTGATATCTGGGATTATATGCGTCGCCAGCACAACATTCTGATTGGAGAGAGAACAGCAGAACGTATTAAAATTGAAGTAGGCTCTGCATTACCTGAATTAGAAAATCCTCCTGCAGACTTCGCTGTTCATGGTCGTGATTTAATGACTGGAATTCCGAAAGAGATTATAGTTAGTTACCCTGAGATTGCACATGCACTTGATAAATCAATTAGCAGCATCGAAGAATCAATTTTGAAAGCATTAGAGGATACACCTCCTGAATTAGCAGCCGATATTTTCCGTACTGGTATTTATTTAACGGGTGGTGGTGCTTTACTTCGTGGATTAGACAAACGTATTTCTATGAAAACGAAACTACCTGTTCACGTTGCTGAAGATCCGCTTCGCGCTGTTGTTCGTGGTACTGGTATTGCCTTGAAGAATATCCATCGCTTTAAGTTCTTACAACACTAATCATTTCTTTCATCTAGAAATTAAAGAAATCAGAAAGGAATGAGGACGCTTTTTGAATTGATATGGCGCAACCACTTTGTTGTACTGTTCGTTGCCATTCAGTCGTTTTGCGTTTACTTGATTGTTCAGAACAATCGTTATCAGCACGCCTCCTTTTTTAATTCATCGAATGCGGCCGTTGCGAAAGTCAACGAGGGTATAACCTATTTCAAAGAGTATATTAACCTTCGAGAAAACAATCAGTTGTTGGCATCTGAAAATGCCCAATTGCGAAATATGCTTAGTAAGATTACGCAACCGCGCGATACGACTAAACCAGTTGTAACCGACACTTTACAAAAACAACAATACACATACATCACAGCAAAGGTCGTTAATAGTTCTACCACGCTTCCTAATAATTTCCTAACCATTGATAAAGGAACTGCTGACGGTATTAAGCCAGAGATGGGCGTTATTTGTGGTAGCGGTGTTGTGGGAATTGTACAACAAGTAAGTACGCATTATAGCACGGTAATGACGTTGTTGCATACAAAATCAAAGGTAAGTGCTAAAATAAACGCAAATGGTTTCTACGGTTCGCTCGTTTGGGGAGAAGAGCTAAATGCACACGAATCAATTTTAAAAGACATCGACAAAACAGTTCCTGTTAAAAAGGGTGATACAATATCTACCACCGAATTCTCTGCACTTTTTCCTGCTGGAATTATGATTGGAAAAGTAATTGAAAGCAAATTGAATCCAGGATCAAACTTCAATGCTATTAAAGTTGGATTAAGTACGAACTTCGACAATCTAAGTTATGTTTACGTAGTAGATAATCTGAAGAAAGACGAACAACGAAAACTGGAAGAAGCGACTCAAAAGGCTAACGAACAATGATAGTAACTATCCTCCAAATTGTATTAAGATTTTTTGTGCTTGTTGCCTTACAAGTGCTTATTCTTAATAATATCCAGCTAGGAGGAATTGTTAATCCGTACTTGTATGTTGTGTTCTTATTAACGCTACCTGTTCAGACCCCGAAAGTGCTTTTGTTATTCATTGGATTTATACTTGGAATCAGCATTGATTTATTTCAAAACTCTACCGGCATTCATGCATTTGCCTGCGTATTTATTGCATTCATTCGTCCGAGTTGGCTTAAGCTAGTAGCACCTCGCGACGGCTTTGAGCCTGACGAATCACCTGAGATTAGAAAATTCGGATTCCGTTGGTTCTTAGTATATGCTTCGGTGTTAGTTTTTGTTCATCATTTCGTTATTTTCAATCTAGAGATATTCCGCTTCAGCGACTTCTGGTCGACGCAATTGAGAGTATTGTATAGTAGTATTTTTACGCTTGTACTTATTATTCTTTCACAATACCTCTTGTACAAGCCTGAGAAGTAAAAACAGGCGAAGATGTAAGTTAATTTTCGCTTATTATCGACCAAAACTTTTTTTCTTAAATACAACGCTAATAATTAAAATCTGAATTAGATTTGTAAAGAGATGAGTAACACTTCAGGTAGAAACCAACAAGTAGTGGTAGCAGGTATTTTTACCTCGTTGATTGTTATTTTTATTATTCGTCTTTTTTATATTCAGATTATAGAAGAGTCGTATACCGTATCTGCCAACAACAACGTATTGCGCTATATGACCGACTATCCTGCGAGAGGAATGGTTTATGATCGCAATGGAAAGATTCTGGCTTTTAATCAGGCTGTATATGATTTGATGGTAATTCCCCGTCAGGTAAAAGAACTTGACACAACAGATTTTTGCAAGTTGCTTGATATAACGAAAGAGGACTTCCTAGATAAAATCAAGAAGGCAAAAACCTATTCGAGAATACGGCCATCGATTTTTGAAAAGCAAATTTCGGCTGAGACTTATGCTACCTTGCAGGAAAAACTTTTTAAGTTCAAAGGCTTTTATGTACAGCCTAGAACTATTCGTAAATATCCCAACAATACAGCATCGCATGTTTTAGGATACATTGGTGAGGTTACGGATAAAATCATTGAGAAGAAACCTTATTACCGACAAGGTG
>CAMBYJ010000127.1 GCA_945872015.1 Chitinophaga pinensis
GGCCAGCCTTGACTAATAACACAGCCACCATTTCGGCAAATTGTTCAAAGCCGCCATAATTATTTGGAACGCCTCTCGATCCTATTATCGCAATTTTCATGTGAACGAAAATAAAAGTTATTTTGATAGAAAGGCATCCCAGCCTTGAGCTGAAAGTGGATGCACATTATTCTGACGGTCAACGAAATGATAGCCAGCATTTTTATGAGTTATATGTCCAACAACACTTATTTCTGCGCGGTCTTTAATTTTTTCATACTCACTCATTGGAATTGTGAATAGTAATTCATAATCTTCTCCACCATTTAATGCGGCCATGGTTGCGTCTAGTCCGAGTTCCATTCCGAGTTCACGCGTTAAGTGATCAATTGGAAGCTTTTCTTCATAAATCTGACAGCCTACATCTGACTGATGGCAGATATGTAATATTTCAGAAGCCAGCCCATCAGATATATCAATCATTGATGTTGGTTGTAAATACCAGGTTTTAAAACGCTGTACGATATCAAGACGAGCTTCTGGTTTTAACTGACGCTCGAGGATATAATCAAACCCTTGTAAGTCGGGTTGAGCATTAGGGTTTTCGAGGAAGATTTGTTTTTCACGATTTAGCAGTTGCAATCCCATGTAGGCTCCACCTAAGTCGCCAGACACACAAATCAAATCATTTTCTTTAGCCCCGTTTCGATAAACGATGTCTTGAGCAGGCGCAATTCCAATGGCTGTGATGCTGATTACCATTCCACTTTTTGAAGAGGTAGTATCGCCGCCAACAAGGTCAACCCCATAGCGTTCGCAGGCTAAAAGTACTCCGCTAAAAAATTCTTCTACCGCCTCTAACGAAAAGCGATTAGAGATACCAAGTCCGAGGGTTATTTGCTTAGGAATAGCATTCATGGCACATACATCACTGATATTAACCACTACCGATTTATAGCCTAAGTGTTTTAAAGGGCAATAGGAAAGATCAAAATGAACGCCTTCTAAAAGCAGATCGGTAGTAATAACCGTCTGGCCTTCGCCATTATCAATTATGGCTGCATCGTCGCCAATGCCTTTGATACTGCCTGATTGCGTAAGCTTTACTTGATTTTTAATATGTTCTATTAATCCGAACTCACCTAAATTCTGAAGTTCAGTTCTGTTATTTTTATTTTCAAACATGGGGCAAAGATAATGAGAGAATTGGTGCGACGGACAATAGATATACTGAGAATGAAATCATATCAAGATATAAAGTAAAAAACAATCTGTTCAATACGAGGCAATATGGTGGTATCAAATATTCAAAAACCTTTATCAATACATTAACAATTTGTAAATCGGGGTAATTAAGATTATAAAAAAGTTAACTTCGTGCCCATTAAACAGAACAAACTATGTCAACATTTGGATTCTTAAAGTATTTCGTTCCTCAGGACCGTAAATTCTTCCCTTTATTTGATAAAGCAGCATCAAACGTTCACGAAGGCGGGAAAGCAATTTATGCATTGGTTACAGCAGAAACCAGCGAAGAAAGAACGCATTACATAAGATTGATAGAAAAAATCGAGCATCAGGGAGATGAAATTACGCATGAAATCTTTACCGAGTTAAGTAGAAATTTTATTACTCCTTACGATCGCGAGGATATTCACCGTTTAGTAACTGCTATTGATGATATTATCGATTTTATTCATGGATCATCTAAGCGAATAGAATTATACAAAATTGAAAAGTTTGACCATGATATTGTTAAACTGGCAGAGTTAATCGAACATACAACAGATGAATTACGTCGTGCGGTTTTAGAATTAAAGAATATGCAAAAGATGCGCGATATTACTGCTTCATTAGTTCGTATTAACAGTATAGAAAATCATGCAGACGATATTTTTGAACATGCGGTAGCTAACTTATTTGAGAAGGAAACTAATGCAGTTCAGATTATTAAGATGAAAGAGATATTACAATCGTTGGAAACAGCCACCGATAAATGTGAAGATGCTGCAAATGTGATTGAGTCGATTATGATTAAAATGGCTTAAGGCAAGAAACTATGCTTACATTATTAGTAATCGTTATTATTCTGGCCATTGTATTTGATTTCATCAATGGTTTTCATGATGCAGCCAATTCAATTGCAACAGTTGTAAGTACACAAGTATTAAGTCCGGTAGCAGCAGTATTTTGGGCGGCCTTTTTTAATGTACTTGCCTTTTGGTTATTTAAATTGCATGTTGCTGATACAGTATCAAAAACTGTAACTGGAGATATTACATTATATGTTGTTCTTGCAGGATTAATTGCTGCTATTATATGGAACTTACTTACTTGGTGGTTAGGAATTCCATCTAGTTCGTCGCATACATTAATTGGAGGTTTCGGTGGTGCTGCTATTGCGCACGGTGGATGGGATTGTGTTGGTTGGTTTAAAGCAGGAAAAGAAGGTGTTGCATGGTATAATGGCGGAATGCCTTCGGGGGTATTGGTTGTAATTGCGTTTATTGTAATTGCGCCGTTTGTTGGGATGTTTTTTTCTTACATAATATCGGTGATAACATTGAATATTTGTAAGAATGCACGTCCTACGAAGGTTGACAAAGTGTTTCGTAAATTACAATTAGCATCAAGTGCTTTGTTTAGCTTAGGTCATGGTGGTAACGATGCTCAAAAAGTAATGGGTATTATTTCAGCGGCATTGTTAATTTACATGAAGCACTTAGAATCATCAGGTTTAGCTATTCCTGATTGGGTAAATGTTATTCAAGAAACAGATCCGAAAACAGGAAAGATGGCCATTAAAGATATTCCAACGTGGGTTGAAATTAGTTGCTATACTGCAATTGGTATGGGAACTATGTTAGGAGGATGGAAGATTGTAAAAACAATGGGAAGCAAGATTACTAAGTTGAGTCCGTTTGAAGGATTTTCAGCAGAGACTGCAGGTGCTGCCACCTTATTTGCAACAAGTTCAATGGGTATTCCAGTTAGTACTACGCATACAATTACAGGTTCTATCATTGGAGTAGGAATGATGAAAAGAGTTTCTGCGGTACGATGGGGTGTAACTATTAGTTTATTATGGGCTTGGATTTTAACAATCCCTATTTCCGGATTATTAGCAGCTCTAACTTACTATTTGATTATGTTATTTATCTGATATACTTGATTTAAGTTTTTAAAAACCCTGAAGCGTAAAACTTCAGGGTTTTCTTTTTCAGATAGTTACGTTTTAGCAAGGTTGCAGAAATTTAAAAAAAGTGGGTGAGCGGGTACATCTTTGCCTCACTAATTTTAAAAACAACCCACAACATGAAATCAAAAACGTATTATCAGCTGATCATGGATGCAAGCGGCAGCATGTCAGGTGTGCAAATTCAAACACTTAATGCATTAAACTCACAGCAGGCAGAGATGAGCAATGAAAATAAATAAGTTAATTATCGTGTTGGTAAATTTTATAAACGCTAATCTTTAATCAATAATTGACAATGAAATAAAAAATATTTAATTCACAATCTGTATTAAATTTTATTCTCGTCCCGATTTCTTTTCTGTTAAAACATAACTGTTCACATTGCCTTTTCCTTTCAGCTCAATTATGCCGAGTTCATCAAACATATAATCATCAGATAACCTTATTTTAACTGCTTCCGTTACATGAATTTTATCTGGCATTCCTGCAGACTCCATTCGGCTGGCAGTATTTACCACATCACCCCAGAGATCATAGCTGTATTTTTGTTTTCCTACAATACCAGCAACTACAGTACCTGTATGCATCCCTATTCTTATTTTTATATCTACACCATTTTCTTGGTTATACTCCTTTATACTTTTTAATGCATGAATTGCAAAATCAGCAACTTGCTGACAATGAGTTGGGCTTCTATCAGGCACACCGCCAACAACCATGTAACAGTCACCGATAGTTTTAATTTTTTCAAGTCTGAATGTTTGTGACAGTTCATCAAACCTTCCAAATATATCATTTAACATATTAACCAATTGCCTTGGCGGCATTTGTTTTGACAAGGCGGTAAATCCAACAATATCAGCGAAGAGTACGGTTACCTCTGGAAAAGTTTCAGCAATATTTGATTCTCCTTTTTTCAACCGATCCGCAATCAAAACAGGAAGAATATTATTCAATAATTTCTCAGAATGATTCTTTTGCTCCTCCAGCTTCTCGGCATAAGTGTTAGCATCAATTGTATTGTGCTCAGCTTTATTAATTGCACCGGCAAGTTTATCGGTCATCGTATTAATTGCTTTTGCCAAAACACCTAATTCGTCATTTGATTTATATGCCACTCTTGTTTCAAGATTTCCTGCAGTAATTTCATTTACATTTTTCAATAAGCCTAACCCATGAATTACCAATTTCTTGTAAATTAAAAAAGCGAAAAACAAAAACGAAATGAGAATCAAAATAGAATCGATAAGTAAATAATCCAATAGATGTTCTGATTCTTCATTAAGCAATGCAAGTTCGTTTTTTGTACGCTCATCTAGCAGCAATAAGAACTGACCAATGGGCTTCATAATTGCAGCTTTAGCATGATGGTATTCACTTCCATGCAACATAGTAATTGCCTTCAAATGATTTGCAGAACGATCTGTCTCGTTGGTATTCTTCTCAAGATTATCCACAATCCCCATTGCCTCATTCTCCATGGACACAAGCTGATTTGATAAGCTTTTAGCATCTTTCAATAATCCAAATTCTTTCAAAGTAAAACCCGCATCTTCCATCTCCTGATCAAGTGAAACAGAATTTCCAATCTTACTGGGTGGAGGAACAAGACTATCTGCTAGTAAATGCCAATAAATGCGGTTATAATTTGTCGGCTTTGGCAATTCTCCATTTCTGATATCAAGTACATCCTGAAAATATGTTTTGTACTTTATGTCCTTAGTGACTACATACGTTCTTGCAAATCTTGTAAGCAATTCAGATGAACTTAATAAATCTTCTGCAAGCTTATAAGATTTGAACCTCTTCTGTTGAGAAGCTTCAACTTCATTTTCTTTTTTATTTAAAAAAACAGCCGTAATAACCACAATAACTAAAAGTGGGATAATGATACAAATGAATAACTGCAATAATCTTTTTATTGTCATAATTTTTATTTGTTTGTCGAAACAAATATCGCAATACCTTATTGGACAAGGATTTGAAAGACGATACTTAATTGAACGCCAAATATAAGTATAAATAAGAAAGTTTCTCCAATTGGAAAATTTCCAATCATAGCTAATCGAAACAAACAACGTTTTACTAAGATTATTTCTAATAAATAATCCTATTGCTTAAACCGGGTTAAAGTTTAGCGATAGAATGCAGATGATATTTTTGAGCATGCAGTGGCTAACTTGTTTGAGAAGGAAACCAACGCAGTTCAGATTATCAAGATGAAAGAAATTTTACAATCATTAGAGACAGCTACAGACAAGTGTGATGATGCTGCTTATTTGATAATGTTATTTACTTGATGGCAGTGATTTAAGTTTTATAAAAACCCTGTAGTTCTAAAAACTTCAGGGTTTTCTTTTTCAAGTAGTTACGTTTTGGCAAGGTTGCAGAAATTTAGAAAAAGGGGGGTGGGGGGTGCATCTTTGCCTCACTAATTTTAAAAACAACATATAACATGAAATCAAAAACGTATTATGAGGTGATCATTGATGCAAGAGGTAGCATGTCAGGTGTGCAAATTCAAACTTTAAACGTATTAAAATCACAGCAGGCAGAGATGAGCAATGAAAACAAATAAGTTAATTTTCGTGATGGTAATTTTATAAACGCTAATCTTTAATCAATAATTGACAATGATATAAAAAATATTTAATTCGCAATCTGTA
>CAMBYJ010000128.1 GCA_945872015.1 Chitinophaga pinensis
TAAATACAGTTCAGTTGTAAACCTTGGAAAAAAAGTTAATACTTCCGACAATGAGCTAACACCCTTCTACAATTTGAATAACGATACGCTTTACTTTAGTTCAGATAAAGCGGGTGGATTAGGCGGCTTCGATATTTATCAATTAGCAATAAAAGACAGTAATGGCCTTGCAATGCCCATGAAAGTTCCGTACAACTCTGGTTATAACGATTTGTATTTTACTTCTAGTTATGAAAAAGAACCAAACACTTATCTCGTTAGTAATCGTCCACCCGCTGGAAAGCTGAATGCATCAGCTTGTTGTTTCGATATTTTTAAAGTCAAGAAAGCAGCTGTCGATTCTAATAAAATCAAAAAGAAAGAAGAAGAATTAAGTCTTATAAAACTGAACAAAGGCTTGGGCGACGACCGTTTTCTGTTTGATGATTCGCTTTCGTACGAAAAAATCAATTCTTTATTAAGAGAACTATTACCACTAAGTTTGTATTTTGATAACGATTACCCTGATCCAAAAACAAGAAAAGAAACCACAAGTACGAGGTATCAGCAATTAGTTACCGATTACCTCGACCGACAAGGAGAATATTTGCAAATGCAAGGTGATTCGTTGAAGTCGGAAGGAATCAAAAAATTTTTTAATGATTCTGTTTATGGTAATTTTCAGCGTTTAGAAATTGTTTGTGCAGGTATTAAGAAAGCCCTAAGTAATGAGCAGGACATTGTTATTAAACTTAAGGTAGAAGGCAGCGCAAGCTCTTTGGCAACTGATGCATATAATGTAATTTTGTCTTCACGTCGGATTATTAGCATCTTTAATTATTGGGGCGAGTGGAATGATGGATTTATTAAAAATGCGATTGACAACGGACAAATAATTATCAATAAAAATCCTCGAGGCGAACAACAAGCTGCGGGAAAAGTAAGTGATGATGCCAGCAACCAGGCATTGTCGGTGTTTAGCTTGGAAGCATCACAAGAGCGAAAAATAGTTATTACGGATTTATCGATTGAAAAAAAGAATGAAGTTAAATAAACATTTAATCCTTTTGATTTTTACGGCGTGTATTCTATGCGTACATACCTCGCGTGCACAAAACCTTTTAATTAATCCAGGTTTTGAAAACTTCAGTGGTAGTCCTACTTTACAAGGACAACTTAATCTTGCTACACCATGGGTTCCTTTAGGATCTACTCCTGACCTATATGCTCCTCAAGTAAATTTACCTATTCAGCCATGTGATGTTATAAATACACCTTATAACGTAGGCGGCTATACTCCAGTGCGAGTTGGAGGTAATGCCTACGCAGGAATTTCTGCAGACCCTTTAAATAATACAAGAGAATACATTTCATCTCCTCTCACTGTTTCCCTAAATGCTGGCGAACTATATCGCGTTGAGTTTTGGGTACAATTAGCCGATAGCAGTCGCTTTGCATGCAACCGCTTAGGCGCCTATTTCTCCAACGGAGCACCCGTTCAAGCAGGTAATACTCCTATTAACTTCATCCCTCAGATAGAAAATCCAAACATCATCAATGATACAAGCGATTGGACATTGATAACAGGAATTTATCAGGCTTCTGGAACAGAAAATTATATTACAATCGGAATTTTTCGTGCTGATGGCTCACCCTTGCTACAACGACAAGATTTAGGATCTAAAAGCACAGGATGCGACGCTTTCGATGATGCAATTTATTATTTTATTGACGATGTAGTTGTTCGTCCCGTAAATGAAGTAGTAGAAATTGATGGCGATAGTGTTTTATGTCCTGGTGATGTACTCAATTTATTCTGCACCGTTAACGTACCGTTTTGGTGGAGCAATTCGAACGATCCAACAGATACAATTTCGACATTGCCAATTTTAATTGCAACTCCTACTACACCTACCACTTATTACCTGAATGGAATTGCTAAAATAGATTCAGTAAAAGTAACGTTTGTAAACCCTCCAGTAATCAATATTGGCCCAGATACTCTTCTTTGTCTGAATGATTCGATTAAGCTAGATGGCTTTGCTTCGGATGCTGTATCATACAATTGGAGTACGGGAGATACAACTTCCTTTATTCAGGCAAAAGACACAGGAGTTTACTATGTTGATGTTTACAATACCGGATGTTTATCAAGTGATACAGTTGTAATTTCCGATTACTTAGAAAATGATTTGTTTGATTTAGGTGCCGACTCGACCTATTGCTTTTTCAATGGCGATACGCTGTATTTAAACGGACCATCGGCAGATAGTTATCTTTGGCAACCAACAGGAGAAACAACTCCTTCAATTACTGTAATTGCTCCTGCTATTTATACACTTACTGCAACTAAATCCAACGGCTGTAAAAGCACTGCTCTTATAAGTGTAAAAGAAATTTGCGAGCCCAATGTTTTTATTCCTTCTGCATTTACTCCTGATGATGATGGCATTAATGATGTCTTTCTTCCAACCATTAACAATGTAGAAAATTTTAATTTCAGAATTCAAAACCGTAGAGGGCAAACTGTATTTTTCTCTGAAGATGCCTCTAAAGGATGGGATGGAAAATTTAATGGTGTGGATGCACCAATTGGTGTTTATGTTTATCGTTTGAATTACTTAGCTTTTGATGCCGAAGGTTCTAAAATCAAAGAGAAAATACTGGGCACAATAACCTTGATACGATAAGATTACTGTGAAAGAAGAAGTATTTGAAAATCCTAATATTCGGATTTTATTAGTCGACGACAATCGTGTTAATCAGTTTTTAGGAAAGCGATTACTTAAAAATATCGGAATTGAAAATGTCGATTTGTGCAGCAACGGCATTGATGCTTTATCAAAAATTTCAGAAGTAAAATACGATGTATTACTTACGGATATTGAAATGCCAGGAATGAATGGCTATGAGTTAAGCAAGGTGGTAAGAGCACAAGAGCAGTCAAAAGAACTTTTAATAATTGCTTTAACAGGCAATGCATCCGACGAAGACAAAGCGAAAGCAACAGAAAGTGGCATCGATGTTTTTATTACGAAGCCGTATAGTCCCGAGGATTTACTAAATGTTTTAAAATCGCATACTACTCATACGCTTCATTCAACTGCTGCACCTGCTGAAATAAAAGACACGGTAATTACGCATCCGGGTATCCAACAGATATATGACATCTTTAAAAATAATGCAGATGATGTACGACATTTTTTAATGATGCTAAGTTTTCAGCTTCCAGAATTGCATAAAGAAATTCTTGCTGGTATAAAAAACCAAAATCTGGAATTAGTATTTCAAGCAACACATAAAATAAAATCGCCGCTCAAATTATTTGGCGACGATGAATTGTTTGAATTATTGGATCAACTTTCGAATGATGCGAAGAGCAACCATGATACAGCTTCGTTTAAAAGTCGCATGGAAAAAATAAGTTCATTACTCGATAAGAACTTACAGCTCATTCACGAAACACTGGATGGAATGATATGATAATTTGATAATTTGATAATTTGATAATTTGATAATTTGATAATCTGATAATCTGATTAATAAATTATTCTTTCTTTTGTCTTGCTTTTTTTCGGTACATGAGACCTTGGTCGCTGAGAACCTCGAAGCGCGAAATCGAGAAAAAATAAACAGCTAGTATTTTTAAACTCCTCTCCTTTGAATCCAGATAGCTATCGGGAGTGAGAGGTCCAGCTGCTCACGACTACAGTGAAAAAATCTGTAATTTTTTAAGACTATTTTTCATTATGCCGTTTTTTAATAAACATAAAAAAGTATTAAAAATTGTAATGAAAAAATGAAATGATTCAAAAAAAAAGGCGAACAATTAAGTTCGCCTTTCCTATTTTTTATTTTGATAAATCATCAAATTCAATATTGGTAAATCCTGAACCAGAACTCTGGTCGTTTGAACTTCCTGGATTCGCTTCGCGTGAAACTGTTCCTGGTTGATTTTCGCGGATGTAACCTAATGCTTCCATTAAACCATCGCTAAATTTTTCAAAGTCTTCTTTGTAAAGGAAAATTTTGTGTTTCTCATAAACAGGACGATCTTCACTCTCACCTGGCAATCTTTTGCTTTCAGTAATCGTTACGTAATAATCGTTGCTTCTTGTCGCTTTAACATCAAAATAATAAGTACGCTTACCAGCTCTCACTCTTTTGGAAAAATACTCTTCTCTTGGTTGTTGTTGATCGAAATCGCTCATATTAATTGTTTTGGTTAGGCAAGTATAATAAAAAATAAAATAAATTTTAAAACAAACAGGACAAAAAATTAACAATCAACCGTTATCAGCATCGGGGTTTTGACTTTGATACATTTCATAATAAATTCCCTTTCGCTGAATCAATGATTCATGAGTTCCCTCCTCTGAAATCCGACCTTTTTCAAAAACAATAATATGACTAGCACTTTTAACGGTTGAGATACGATGACTGATTAAAAAAGTAGTTTTTCCCTTCATCAGCGACCGTAAATTGTTCAAAATTCGTTCTTCTGTAACGGTATCCACAGCCGACAAACAATCATCGAATATTAACATCGCAGGGCGCTTGATAATTGCCCTTGCAATTGAGACCCTTTGCTTCTGTCCACCACTCAGCGTAATTCCTCTTTCTCCTACTACTGTTTCATACCCATCCGGAAACTGTGAAATGTTATCATCAATTACTGCCTGCTGTGCTGCCCATTTAATATCTTCTTTTGAAAAGTCTGTTTTTAATCCGAAAGAAATATTATTAGCAATAGAATCAGAAAACAAAAAAACATCCTGCGGCACACTGCCAATTTGCTCTCTGTATTCAGTCAGATTTAATTCTCGTAAATTATTAGCATTAATGCTCACACTACCCTTATCAGGATCAATAAATCGCAATAACAACTGTACTAAAGTCGATTTACCAGCTCCTGTTTTACCAATTATTCCTATCGACTCCCCTGCTTTTACTTCAAACGTTACATCTTGTAACGCTTTGATATTTGAATTGGCATACGTAACAGAAACATCCTGAAAGCGAACAGACATTTCATCTTTATTCACAGGTATATTACCCGAAATAATATTCGGTTTTTTATCCAGAAACTCATCTATCCTTCGTTGAGAAGCAGAAGCACGTTGCACAATAGAAATGACCCATCCCATAGAAGCCACTGGCCATGTAAGCATGTTCACATAAATCACAAACTCTGCTATATTTCCGATGGTAAGTCGCCCGTTAAGCACCTCCAAACTACCTGCATAGATTGTGATGATAGTACTTAATCCAACAAGCAATAACATACTCGGCATAAAGAGCGCATTTACCTTAACGAGATGCATCGAAACATCCTTGTAATCTTCACTTCGCTTATCGTAATCCTTTTTAAAATACGTTTCGCGCGAAAATGATTTTACTACACGAATACCCGAGAAAATCTCCTGAATAAATACCGCTATTTCCGACAGCTTTTCCTGTACCAATTCACTGCGCTTTGAAATATGATCTTGTACTTTATAAACGATAAAAGTGATGATAGGAATTGGAATTAAAACCCATAGCGCCAAGCGCGGATTCACCTGAACCATCGACCAGATAATAAGCGCAAACATAACGATCAGGTTAATGGTGTACATAACGGCTGGTCCTACGTACATGCGCACACGACCCACATCTTCACTTATGCGGTTCATTAAATCGCCCGTATTTTCCTTACTGTAAAAGTCAAACCCCAGCGACTGATACTGATTAAAAATTTCGTTTTTCTGATCGTACTCAACCAGTCGCGACATCACAATGATCGTTTGGCGCATCAGAAACATAAATACA